>NZ_JBEPEL010000100.1:0-24439 GCF_040300825.1 Streptomyces sp. NPDC000229 | reverse complement strand
GCCGGGGGCGGGCGGCGGGGCGGGGGCGGAGGTCGGCTTGGGGCCCGGGGACGTGCCGGGGGCGGGCGGCGGGGCGGGGGCGGAGGTCGGCTTGGGGTCCACCGGGTGATTGTCGCCGGTCGTACGGAAAGGCGCAGCCCGGCTGGTGCCGGACCGCGCCTCGTGTCGTGATGCGCCCGGACGGGTCAGGCGTGGACGTCCGCGCGGGCGGTCTCCGGAGTGTGGTCTTTGCGCGCCGCCTCCTCGCGCGCCCGGACGAGGTCCGGCGACTCCTTCTTGCCGAGGCCGGCGAGCCTCATGGCACCACCGACGACGGCACCGAGCAGGATGACGGCGCAGCCGGCCCAGAAGCCGAACGGGTTGTCCGCCACCATGAAGACACCGGCGACGCAGAAGCCGATGAAGGAGATGATGACACCGGTCCAGGCGGCCGGGGTGTGTCCATGGTCGCTGGCCATGAATTGCTCCTCGTTGATGTTGCTCTCTTAAGGCCCCGCCGGGTGCGGACGCTCAGCGACATTGTCCCGCACGCGCGCGTGCGGAGTGATCTGGGGGTCACCCTCGCGGGTCGGTCGGGTCCTCGCCCCGGTCGAGGGCCTTCCACAGGTCCTCGGGCCGGTCGGGGTCGCCGGGAGCGGCCGTGCCGGTGCTCTTGCGGGCGCGGGGGCCGCCGTCGCGCTCGTAGCGACCGGACATGGCGGGCCAGGTGCGCCCGTGGCGGAGGGCCAGCAGCCCGGCGAGGAGGATCAGCAGGGCGCCGGCCGCCGTGACGTAGGGCCAGGCGGTGTGCGTGAGGGCGGCGACGCGCGCGGCGGCGTCCCCGGTGGTCGAGGCGGCCTTCTCGTCGAGCGCCGCGCTGTCGGAGGCCCCCAGGTATGCGGCGACGGCCGCGCCCGCGCCGCTCAGGGTGAGCAGCAGCGACACGAGGAAACGGCCCGCACGGCGTACCGCGAGGACGGCGACCAGGGCCGCGAGGCCCACGATGGCCAGGGCGGTCGGTACGCCGGTGATGTCGCCGCCCGTCGCGTCGAGCGGCACGCTGCCGCCGCCGACCGCGACGGTGCCCTCGGCCCAGGTCTGGCCCGAGGCGAGCAGTACGACGGCCGCGCCCGCGGCGCCGAGGAGCAGGGCGGCGGCGAGGCTGCGGCGGCCGCCCGAAGCGGCCGCCGTCTCGTCCGCGCGGGTGGCACGGGGCTGGGGTACGGATGCGGCACTCACGCCACCACTATCCCTTATGCCCTCATGCGCCGTTCATCCGGTTGGCGGTGTGTACGGCGCGGAGGACGGCGGCCGCCTTGTTGCGGCACTCGGTGTCCTCGGCGACCGGGTCGGAGTCGGCGACGACACCGGCGCCGGCCTGGACGTACGCCGTGCCGTCGCGCAGCAGGGCGGTGCGGATGGCGATGGCGGTGTCGGAGTCGCCGGCGAAGTCCAGGTAGCCGACACAGCCGCCGTACAGTCCGCGGCGGGTGGGCTCCAGTTCCTCGATGATCTGCATGGCGCGCGGCTTGGGGGCGCCGGAGAGGGTGCCGGCGGGGAAGCAGGCGGTGAGGACGTCGAAGGCGGTGCGTCCCTCGGCGACGCGGCCGGTGACGGTGGAGACGATGTGCATGACGTGCGAGTACCGCTCGATCGACATGAAGTCGACGACCTCGACCGAGCCGGGTGCGCAGACGCGGCCGAGGTCGTTGCGGCCGAGGTCGACGAGCATCAGGTGCTCGGCCCGCTCCTTGGGGTCCGCGATGAGCTCGTCGGCGAGGGCCTGGTCCTCCTGCGGCGTGGCCCCGCGCGGGCGGGTGCCGGCGATCGGGTGCACCATCGCGTGCCCGTCCTCGACCTTGACCAGGGCTTCGGGGCTGGACCCGACGACGTCGAAGCCGTCGAAGCGGAAGAGGTACATGTACGGGGACGGGTTGGTGGCCCTGAGGACCCGGTAGACGTCCAGGGCGCTCGCCGTGCAGGGGGTCTCGAACCGCTGCGAGGGGACCACCTGGAAGGCTTCGCCGGCCCTGATGCGCTCCTTGATGTCCTCGACGGCCTCCTGGTAGGCCGTGCCGCCCCACAGGGCGGTGTACGGCGGGAGCTCGGAGGGCGGCAGGGCGACGGGCTCGGTCTCGACCGGCTTGGCGAGGTCCGCGGTCATGGCGTCGAGGCGGGCGACGGCGTCCGCGTACGCCTCCTCGACACCGGTGTCGAGGTCGTTGTGGTTGATGGCGTTGGCGATGAGCATCACCGTGCCGTCCCAGTGGTCGAGCACGGCGAGGTCGGAGGTGAGCAGCATCGTCAGCTCGGGCAGCCGGAGGTCGTCGTGGCCGTGGTCGCCGATGCGCTCCAGGCGGCGCACGATGTCGTAGCCGAGGTAGCCGACCATTCCGCCGGTGAAGGGCGGCATCCCCGAGGCGAGGTCCCTGGGGGTGTGGAGGGCTTCCACGGTGGTGCGCAGCGCCTGGAGGGGGTCGCCGTCGACGGGGACGCCGACGGGCGGGGAGCCGAGCCAGTGGGCCTGGCCGTCGCGGGCGGTGAGCGTGGCGGCGCTGCGGACGCCGATGAACGAGTACCGGGACCAGGAGCGCCCGTTCTCCGCGGACTCCAGGAGGAAGGTGCCGGGGCGTTCGGCGGCGAGCTTGCGGTAGAGGCCGACCGGGGTGTCGCCGTCCGCGAGGAGGCGGCGGCTGACGGGGATGACGCGGCGGTCGGCCGCCAGCTTGCGGAAGGTCTCGAGATCCATGGCGGTTACTTTCCCAGCGGGAGGACGTCGGCGTCGAAGCAGGTGCGGGCGCCGGTGTGGCAGGCGGCCCCCACCTGGTCGACCTTGACCAGGACGGTGTCGGCGTCGCAGTCGAGGGCGACGGACTTGACGTGCTGGACGTGACCGGAGGTGTCGCCCTTGACCCAGTACTCCTGGCGGCTGCGCGACCAGTAGGTGCAGCGGCCGGTGGTGAGGGTGCGGTGCAGGGCCTCGTCGTCCATCCAGCCCAGCATGAGCACCTCGCCGGTGTCGTACTGCTGGGCGATGGCCGGCACCAGCCCGTCGGGGCTGCGCTTGAGACGGGCGGCGATGGCCGGGTCAAGGTTGCTGGTCATGTCGCCATTGTGCCGTGACGTGGGGGGCTTGCCGGTGGTGCGTCCACTGGGCGGACCCCGGTGTCCGGCCGTACCCTGGCCCTCATGTCGACCCATGCCAAGCGTGAACGGCTCCTGCTCGCCGACCTCTTGGAGGCGGCGGGCCCCGATGCCCTGACCCTGTGCGAGGGGTGGAAGACCCGCGACCTGGCGGCCCATGTGGTGGTGCGCGAGCGCCGTCCGGACGCGGCGGCGGGGATACTGCTGAGCCCCCTGCGCGGGCGCCTGGAGCAGGTGCAGGCGGAGTACGCCTCCAAGCCGTACGAGGAACTGATCCAGCTGATCCGTACCGGCCCGCCGCGGATGTCCCCGTACGCCATCAAGCAGGTCGACGAGGGCGCGAACACGGTCGAGTTCTTCGTGCACGCGGAGGACGTCCGGCGGGCGCAGCAGGGCTGGACGGCCCGTGAGCTGGACCCGGTCTTCACCGAGGCCCTGTGGGTGCGCCTGGACAAGGCGGCGCGCATGCTGTGCCGGAAGGCCCCCGTGGGCCTGGTCCTGCGCCGCCCCGACGGCCAGACGACGGTAGCCCGCCGGGGCACCCCGGTGGTGACGGTGACGGGTGAGCCGGGCGAGCTGACGATGTTCGCGTTCGGGCGCCAGGACGCGGCGAACGTCGAGGTGGAGGGCGACAAGGACGCAGTGGAGCGCCTGCACGGCACGAAGCAGCTGGGGCTCTAGGCGCCGCGGGAATCGCGGAAGCAGTCCTGTCCGCCTGCCTGTCGAACGGCCGTTGTCAGTGGCGGCGTGCATCATCGGACGTACGTGGCTGGTGGGCAGCCGGGCAGGAGGATCGGGCGATGATCAGGATCGCGATGACCAGCGTGTACGTCGACGACGAGGAGAAGGCCCACGCCTTCTACACGGACGTGCTCGGCTTCCGGACCCGTACCGACATCGATCTGGGTGGAGCGCGCTTCATCACGGTGGCCGCGCCCAACCAGGACGTGGAGCTGCTGCTGGAGCCCGGGGACAGCCCGGTGGCGGAGCAGTACCGGCGGGGGCTGCGGGAGGCCGGGCTGCCGTGCATCGTGCTCGGGGCGGACGACCTGCGGGGCGAGTACGAGCGGCTGAGCGGACTGGGCGTGAGGTTCACCGAGCCGCCCACGGAAAAGGGGCCGGTGCTGACGGCCGTGCTGGACGACACGGTCGGCAACCTCATACAGCTCACCCAGCCGCTCGGCTGAGCCCGCGGGGGTCAGCGGACCGGGTGGCCCGCTTCGCGCAGGGTGGCCTTCACCTCGGAGATCCGCAGGTCGCCGAAGTGGAAGACCGACGCGGCCAGCACCGCGTCCGCGCCCGCGTCGATCGCGGGCGGGAAGTGCGCGAGCTCGCCCGCGCCGCCGGAGGCGATCACCGGGACCGTGACGTGCTTGCGCACGGCGGCGATCATTTCTGTGTCGTAGCCGTCCTTCGTGCCGTCCGCGTCCATCGAGTTGAGCAGGATCTCGCCCGCGCCCAGCTCGGCGGCCCGGTGGGCCCATTCGACGGCGTCGATGCCGGTGCCGCGGCGCCCGCCGTGCGTAGTGACCTCGAACGAACCGGTGGGGGTGCGGCGGGCGTCCACCGACAGCACCAATACCTGACGGCCGAAACGCTCGGCGATCTCCTGGATCAGCTCGGGCCGGGCGATGGCCGCCGTGTTGACGCCGACCTTGTCGGCGCCGGCGCGCAGCAGCTTGTCGACGTCCTCGGCGCTGCGCACGCCGCCGCCGACGGTCAGCGGGATGAAGACCTGCTCGGCGGTGCGGCGCACCACGTCGTAGGTGGTCTCCCGGTTGCCGGACGACGCGGTGATGTCGAGGAAGGTCAGCTCGTCGGCGCCCTCGGCGTCGTACAGCTTGGCCATCTCGACGGGGTCGCCCGCGTCGCGCAGGTTCTGGAAGTTGACGCCCTTGACGACCCGGCCGTTGTCCACGTCCAGGCAGGGGATCACTCGGACCGCGAGGGTCATGACGCGGCACCTCCTCGGTTCGTCCCCGCCCGGTACGCCTCGACCTCGACCTCGACGACCAGGCTGGGGTCGACGAAGCCCTCGACGATGATCATCGACGCGGCGGGGCGGACGGCGTCGAACAGCTCCTTGTGGGCGCGGCCGACCTCCTCCACATCCCGGGCGTGGGTGATGTACATGCGGGTGCGGACCACGTCCGCCACCCCGAGGCCGAGCTGCTCCAGCGCGGCGAAGGCCACGTTGAAGGCGTTGACGGCCTGCTCGTAGGGATCCCCGCCGGCGATCTGCCCGTCGACGACGGAGGTGCAGCCGGACACCAGCACCATGCCGTTGGGCAGCTCGACGGCACGGGAGTAGCCGAACTGCTCCTCCCACGGCGCGCCGGTCACCACACGGCGTACGGAGTCGGTCATCCGGCCACCGCCGCGAGAGCTTCCTCCAGGGTGAAGGCCTTGGCGTACAGCGCCTTGCCGACGATCGCGCCCTCGACGCCGAGCGGCACGAGCTCCGACAGGGCCCGCAGGTCGTCCAGCGACGAGACGCCGCCGGAGGCGACGACCGGCTTGTCGGTGGCCGCGCAGACGTTGCGCAGCAGTTCCAGGTTGGGGCCCTGGAGCGTGCCGTCCTTGGCGATGTCGGTGACCACGTAGCGGGCGCAGCCCTCGGAGTCGAGGCGGGCCAGCGTCTCGTACAGGTCGCCGCCGTCGCGGGTCCAACCGCGGCCGCGCAGCGTCGTGCCGCGTACGTCCAGGCCGACCGCGATCTTGTCACCGTGCTCGGCGATGACCTTGGCGACCCACTCGGGGGTCTCCAGCGCGGCGGTGCCCAGGTTCACGCGGGTGCAGCCGGTGGCGAGCGCGGCCGCGAGCGACGCGTCGTCCCGGATGCCGCCGGACAGCTCGACCTTGATGTCCATGGCCTTCGCGACCTCGGCGATCAGCTCCCGGTTGTCACCGGTGCCGAACGCGGCGTCGAGGTCGACGAGATGCAGCCACTCGGCGCCCGCACGCTGCCAGGCGAGGGCCGCCTCCAGCGGAGAGCCGTAGGAGGTCTCCGTGCCGGACTCGCCATGGACGAGGCGTACGGCCTGGCCGTCCCGGACGTCGACGGCGGGAAGGAGTTCGAGCTTGCTCATCTCAGCGGGTCCCAGATTCTCAAGAAGGAGGGTCAGAAGGTGTTGAGCCAGTTGGTCAGCAGCTGGGCGCCGGCGTCGCCGGACTTCTCGGGGTGGAACTGGGTCGCCCACAGCGCCCCGTTCTCGACGGCCGCCACGAACCGCTCGCCGTGTGTGGACCAGGTGACCTTGGGCGCGCGCATGGCGGGGTTGGTGATCTCCAGGCTCCAGTCGTGCACGGCGTAGGAGTGCACGAAGTAGAACCGGGCGTCGGCGTCCAGGCCGGCGAACAGCTCGCTGTCACCGGGGGCGTCGACGGTGTTCCAGCCCATGTGGGGGACGACCGGGGCCTTCAGGGGCCCGACCGTGCCGGGCCACTCGTCCAGGCCCTCGGTCTCCACTCCGTGCTCGATCCCGCGCTCGAAGAGGATCTGCATGCCGACGCAGATGCCCATGACGGGGCGGCCCCCGGACAGCCGGCGCTCCACGATCCAGTGACCTCGGGCCTCCTGGAGACCCGCCATGCAGGCGGAGAAGGCGCCGACGCCGGGGACGAGGAGCCCGTCGGCGTTCATGGCCTTGTCGTAGTCGCGGGTGATCTCGACGTCGGCGCCGACGTGGGCGAGGGCCCGCTCGGCGGAGCGGACGTTGCCGAATCCGTAGTCGAAGACCACGACCTTCTTCGCAGTGCTCATACCGCTCACTCCCAGATCCCCTGAATCCGCAGCACGCCCGCCACCAGGCACATCACCGAGGCGATGGTCAGCAGGACGATGAGCCCCTTGGGCATCTTCTGCTTGGTGAAGGAGTACACGCCTCCCGCCAGGAAGAGGCCGACGACGATCAGGATGGTCGACAGACCCGTCACAGCGCTCTTCCGTTCTCCCCCTGGGCTGACGCCCGGGCCACGATCGTCCGCGGCCCGGCGGCCGCGCGTGCGTCGCTCACAGCGCGCCCTTCGTGGAGGGCAGGATGCCGGCCGCGCGCGGGTCGCGCTCCGAGGCGTACCGCAGGGCGCGGGCGAGGGCCTTGAACTGGCACTCCACGATGTGGTGGGCGTTGCGCCCGTACGGGACGTGGACGTGCAGCGCGATCTGGGCCTGGGCGACGAACGACTCCAGGATGTGCCGGGTCATCGTCGTGTCGTAGGAGCCGATCATCGGCGCCATGTTCTCCGGCTCGGTGTGCACCAGGTAGGGGCGGCCGGAGAGGTCGACGGTGACCTGGGCGAGGGATTCGTCCAGCGGCACGGTGCAGTTGCCGAAGCGGTAGATCCCGACCTTGTCACCGAGGGCCTGCTTGAAGGCGGCGCCGAGGGCGAGGGCGGTGTCCTCGATGGTGTGGTGCGAGTCGATGTGCAGGTCGCCGTCGGTCTTGACCGTGAGGTCGAACAGTCCGTGGCGGCCGAGCTGGTCGAGCATGTGGTCGTAGAAGCCGACGCCGGTCGACACGTCGACCTTTCCGGTGCCGTCGAGGTCTATCTCGACGACGACGGACGTCTCCTTGGTGGTGCGCTCGACCCGTCCTACGCGGCTCATGAGCTCTGCTCCTTCTTCAGTGCGCGAACCGCATCCAGGAACGCGTCGTTCTCTTCCGGTGTGCCGGCGGTGACCCGCAGCCAGCCCGGTACGCCGTTGTCACGGACCAGGACGCCTCGGTCGAGGATCTGCCGCCACACCGCGTGGGCGGCCCCCTCGCCGTCGAAGCGCCCGAACTGGACGAAGTTGGCGTCGGACTCGGTCACCTCGTAGCCGATGGCGCGCAACTCGGTGACCAGGCGGTCCCGCTCGGCCTTCAACTGCTCCACGTACCCCAGCAGCGTATCGGTGTGCTCCAGGGCGGCGAGCGCGGTGGCCTGGGTGACGGCCGACAGGTGGTACGGCAGGCGTACGAGCTGGACGGCGTCGACCACGGCCGGGTGCGCCGCCAGGTAGCCCAGGCGCAGGCCTGCCGCGCCGAACGCCTTGGACATGGTGCGGGAGACCACCAGGTGGGGGCGGCCCTCGATCAGCGGCAGCAGCGAGGGCCGGTGGCTGAACTCCACGTACGCCTCGTCGACCACGACCAGGGACGGCTTGGCGGCCTGGGCGGCCTCGTACAGCGCCAGCACGGTCTCCGCCTCGACGGCGGTGCCCGTGGGGTTGTTGGGCGAGGTGATGAAGACGACGTCGGGGCGGTGCGTGGCGATGGCGGCCGTGGCGGAGGCGACGTCGATGGTGAAGTCGTCCCTGCGCGGTCCGGAGATCCAGCCGGTCCCCGTCCCGCGCGAGATCAGACCGTGCATCGAGTACGAGGGCTCGAAGCCCATCGCGAGGCGGCCCGGTCCCGCGAAGGTCTGGAGCAGCTGCTGGATGACCTCGTTGGAGCCGTTGGCGGCCCAGACGTTGGGGAGGCCGACCTCGTACCCGGTGGTGCGGGTGAGGTAGGCGGCCAGTTCCGTGCGGAGCTCGACGGCGTCCCGGTCGGGGTAGCGGTTGAGCGTACGGGCGGCGTCCCGGACACGCTCGGCGATCCGCTCGACGAGCGGCTCGGGCAGCGGGTACGGGTTCTCGTTGGTGTTGAGGCGTACGGGTACGTCGAGCTGCGGCGCGCCGTAGGGGGACTTGCCGCGCAGCTCGTCGCGGATGGGCAGGTCGTCGATGCCGATGGTCACTGCTGGGGCACCTTCCATCCGAACCGGGCCTTGATGGCGGCGCCGTGGGCCGGCAGGTCCTCCGCCTCGGCGAGGGTCACCACGTGGTGGGCCACCTCGGCGAGCGCGTCCTGGGCGTAGTCCACGATGTGGATGCCGCGCAGGAAGGACTGCACGGACAGGCCCGAGGAGTGGCAGGCGCAGCCGCCGGTGGGCAGGACGTGGTTGGAGCCCGCGCAGTAGTCGCCGAGCGAGACCGGCGCCCACGGGCCGACGAAGATCGCGCCCGCGTTGCGTACGCGCTGGGCGACGGCGGTGGCGTCGGCGGTCTGGATCTCCAGGTGCTCGGCGCCGTACGCGTCGACGACGCGCAGGCCCTCCTCCAGACCGTCGACCAGCACGATCGCGGACTGCTTGCCGCGCAGGGCGGGCACGATCCGGTCCTCGATGTGCTTGGTGGCGGCGACCTGGGGCTCCAGCTCCTTCTCGACGGCCTCGGCGAGGGCCAGGGAGTCGGTGACCAGGACGGCCGCGGCGAGGGGGTCGTGCTCGGCCTGGCTGATCAGGTCCGCGGCGATGTGCACCGGGTCGGCGGTGTCGTCGGCGAGGACGGCGATCTCGGTCGGGCCGGCCTCCGTGTCGATGCCGATCCGTCCGGTGAAGTACCGCTTCGCGGCGGCGACCCAGATGTTGCCGGGGCCGGTGACCATGTTGGCCGGGGCGCAGGACTCGGTGCCGTACGCGAACATGGCGACGGCCTGGGCGCCTCCGGCCGCGTACACCTCGTCGACGCCGAGCAGCGCGCAGGCGGCGAGGATCGTCGGGTGCGGCAGGCCGCCGAACTCCTTCTGCGGCGGGGAAGCGAGCGCGATCGACTCGACACCCGCCTCCTGCGCCGGCACGGCGTTCATGATCACGGACGAGGGGTAGACGGAGCGGCCACCCGGCGCGTACAGCCCGACGCGCTCGACCGGAACCCACTTCTCGGTCACCGTGCCGCCGGGGACCACCTGGGTGGTGTGCTGGTCACGGCGCTGCTCGCGGTGGACGATCCTGGCCCGTCGGATCGACTCCTCCAGGGCGGCGCGGACGGCCGGGTCGAGCTCCTCCAGCGCGCGCGTGAGCGCGGCGGCCGGAACCCGCACCTGGTCGAGGACCACCCCGTCGAAC
The DNA here is from genome assembly GCF_040300825.1 of Streptomyces sp. NPDC000229. NCBI lineage: Bacteria > Bacillati > Actinomycetota > Actinomycetes > Kitasatosporales > Streptomycetaceae > Streptomyces > Streptomyces sp. NPDC000229. The sequence continues at coordinate 14,446 of NZ_JBEPEL010000100.1, read as the reverse complement.
TTCTCCGCGTAGTCGATCAGCGCCGCGTCTCCCCGATGATGCACGGCCTCGCAGATGGGCCGCACCTTCTCCAGGGCGGCTTCCACGTCGAACTCGGCACGGGGCAGCAGGTCGCGCAGAGCGCCACCCTTCGGGAGGGCGTCGCCGCGCAGATCGATTCGTGAGATCACAGGTCAATTCTCGCAGACGGCGTCGCGCGGCCGAGCGTCCGTATCACTGGCTGATACACGCCGCACTGGCGTCTTGTTGTCACACCTGACCGTTAGCGTTCGGTCCGTCACACAGCGGGAAGAACAACCGTACGAAACAGGGGAAGCGGAGGGGGCGGCAGTGACCGAGCCGCACGACGACGATGTGCCGGACGATCTCACCCCGTCCGAGGTGGGGATGTGGCAGGCGTTCCGGATCGGCGCCACCTATGACCTGAGCACGGGGAACGCGATGCTGGACGATCCGTTCTCGCCGCGCGTCTGGCCGCCCGAGCGGAGTGTGCGGGCCGACAAGGTGGCGCTGCTGCTGCTGGACGGGCCGCCCGCACTGGCCGGGCGGGTCTCGGCGCTGAAGCTGCGCGGGGTGCACATCACCGGGACGCTGGATCTGGCCGGCGGCACGGTCGGGCCGTACGTGGAGCTGCACGGCTGCCGCTTCGAGAACGAGGTGGTGCTGCCGGAGTCGCGGTTCACCACGCTGCGCATGGTCAAGTGCGCGATACCGCGGCTGGAGGCGGCGCGCCTGCACACGGAGGGCGACCTGCACCTGCCGCGTTGCCGGATCGACCACGGCATGCGGCTCACGGACGCCCAGATCGGCACGGACCTGCTGATCAGCCAGATCCATGTGGGTCCCGACCGGCGGGGGCGGGCGATCGTCGCGGACGGGATGTCCGTGGCGCAGGACCTCCAGGCCGAGCTGATCGAGACGCACGGCGAGTTCTCCCTGCGCGGCGCGAAGATCGGCGTCTCGCTGAGCCTGCGCGGCAGCCGGCTGCGCGGCGCGGAGGGCCGGCGGGCGCTGAACGCGCCGCAGCTGACCGTGGAGCGGACGCTGTACATGACGTACGCCTGGGTCAGCGACCGGACGGGGAACGCGGCGGGCACGACGCCGCCCGGCGGGCTGGCCAACTTCAACACGCCGATGCGCGGCACGCGCGTGCAGCCGTTCGAGTGCCGGGGCGGAGTGCGGTTGGACGACGGCCGTTTCGGGGACGCGGTCGACTTCCACCAGGCGCGTTTCCTGCTGTCGTCGGAGCGGCGGGAGGAGCTGTCGCTGCGCCGGATCGTCACCCCGGAGCTCCGGTTCAACGGGGAGCGCCCGGAGGAGGGGCGGGTGGTGCTGAACGGCGCGAAGGTCGTGACGCTGATCGACCTGTCGACCAGCTGGCCCGGCCCGGGTGGGCTGGCGATGGGCGGGTTCGTGTACGAGAACCTCGTGCCGTACGGGCACTTCCCGCTCGCCCGCCGCCTGGAGTGGGTGGCGGCGGCGACCCCCGAGTTCGCCCCCGAGCCGTACGAACGGCTGGCGACCGTGCTGCGCAACAGCGGCGAGGACGCCGACGCGCGCGAGGTGCTGCTGGCCAAGCAGCGCCGGCGGCGCGAGACGCTCCCGCTGGCGGCCAAGATGTGGGGTTACCTCCAGGACTGGACGGTGGCCTACGGCTACCGGCCGGGCCGGGCGGCGCTGTGGATGGCGGTGCTGTGGGCGGCGGGGACGCTCGCCTTCTCGCGGTGCGATCCCCCGCCGATCAAACCGGGCGAGCATCCGCACTGGAACGCGGCACTGTACGCGCTGGACCTGCTGCTGCCGGTGATCAATCTCGGCCAGGACGGGTACTGGCGGCTGGGAGGCTTATGGCAGTGGGCCTCGACCGGGCTCATCCTGCTGGGCTGGATCCTCGCCACTACCGTCGCGGCCGGCGCCTCACGTCTCCTCCGGCGCAGCTGACACACCCGTACACCTCTTTCTTTACGTTCTCTTGGCATTCGTCCGTGCAACCATTCCGCCGCTACCAAAGCTTCACAGCGAGGCCTCTGGCGCGGCTCCGACCTGCGGTTTTCAATGGTCCGCACCATGTCTTTGCTCCGTGCCCTGCTCAGCACCGCCCGTGGGCTGCGCCCTCCCGGGGGACACCCCAGGGCCCCCGCGTGGCACGCTCCGCAGTTCGCGGACGGGCTGCCGCCGGACCACGCGGTGCTGCTCGACGCGCCGGACGAGCGGCTCGCTCCGGCGTTGGTCGCCGCCGCGTTCGGGGACCACGAACCGGCCGCGAAGCTGCTGGCCACCACGCGTGGGGCCGCCGAGTGGGAGAGCCGGGACCGGTACGTCATGCGGCTGGCCGCCTTCGCGCGGGGCCGGGACGAGTGGCTGACGGGATGGCTGGCCGCCACACCCCACGACCCGGACGCCCTGCTGGTCAAGGCGGAGGTGGCGGTCCGCACGGCGTGGGAGTCCCCGGCGCGCTCCGAACGGCTGCGCGAGCTGGGCCGGCTGATAGACGCCGCGGCCGAGGCCGACCCGCGCGACCCGGTGCCCTGGCGCCTGGCGCTGGACCACGCGCGCGGCACGCATGCCACGCACACCGCGTTCGAGACGCTGTGGGAGCAGGCCGTACGCCGCGCCCCGCACCACTACGGGTGTCATGTGGCCGCGCTGAAGTACCTGTCGGCCCAGCGGCGCGGCTCGCACGGCTCGCACCGCGAGTGCTTCGACTTCGCCGAGCAGGCCGCCGCCGACGCGCTGCCGGGATCGCTGATAAGGGCGCTCCCGGTGCGGGCGGCGCTGGCCCGGCTGGGGGCGGGTGACGCCGGCTCCGTACCGTGGGACCGGGTCGACTCTGCTGCCGACCTGGCGATCGAACTCTCGGGGCGGTACGCGGTGGCCGACCCGTGGCCGGCCGAGGTGCGCAACGTCCTCGTGTACGTGCTGGCCGGGCGGGAGCGGTGGGCCGCGGCGCTGGACCAGTTCCGGCTCATCGGCCCGTACGCGACGTCGTTTCCGTGGTCGTCGGTGAGCGACGATCCGCTGGGCCGGTTCCTCGACGCGCGCGACGGCGTGCGCCGCGAAGTGGCCTCGGCCGTCCCGCAGCGCGGACGGGCCGGACGCGGCCGTTCGGGCGGCCATTACGCTTGACCGCTGTGACCACCGCTCGCCTGCCACTCTTCCCGCTGAACGCGGTGCTGTTCCCGGGCCTCGTGCTGCCCCTGAACGTCTTCGAGGAGCGCTATCGCGCCATGATGCGCGAGCTGCTCAAGACCGACGAGTCGGAGCCGCGCCGCTTCGCCGTCGTGGCGATCCGCGACGGGCGTGAGGTCGCGCCCACCGCGCCCGGGATGCCCGACCAGACCGCGCTGCCGGAGAAGGGTCCCGCCGCGGGCTTCGGACCGGACCCGATCCAGGCGTTCCACCGGGTCGGGTGCATCGCCGACGCGGCGACGATCCGGGAGCGGGAGAACGGCAGCTTCGAGGTGCTGGCGACCGGTACGAAGCGGGTGAAGCTGCTGTCGGTCGACGCGAGCGGACCGTTCCTCACGGCGGAGCTGGAGGAGCTGGAGGAGGAGCAGGGCGACGGGGCCGGAGCGCTCGCCGAGGGGGTCCTGCGGGCGTTCCGCGCCTACCAGAAGCGGCTGGCGGGAGCCCGGGAGCGATCCATGACGACGAGTCAGGAACTGCCGGACGAGCCGTCGGTCGTCTCGTATCTGGTGGCCGCGGCGGCGGTGCTCGACACCCCGGCCAAGCAGCGGCTCCTCCAGGCACCGGACACGGCGACGCGGCTGCAGGAGGAACTGCACCTGCTGCGTGCGGAGACGGCCGTGCTGCGGCACCTGCCGTCGTTGCCGGCGGTGGACCTGACGCGGGCCCCGACGAGCCCGAACTGACGAGGGGGACGACATGGGGAAGAAGCCGAAGAAGCAGTCGGGCGGCACCCCGGCGACGGTGGCCCTCACGGCCGCGGGCACGCCCTTCACGCTGCACGCGTACGACCACGACCCCGCCTCCCCCTCGTACGGCGAGGAGGCCGCCGAGGCCCTCGGGGTCTCCCCCGACCGCGTCTTCAAGACCTTGGTCGCCGACGTCGACGGCGCCCTGACGGTCGCGGTCGTCCCGGTGGCGGGCCAGCTGGACCTGAAGGCCCTCGCGGCGGCGGTGGGCGGCAAGCGCGCGACAATGGCCGACCCGGCGGCGGCGGAACGCACGACGGGGTACGTCCGCGGCGGCATCTCGCCGCTCGGCCAGCGCAAGCGGCTGCCCACGGTGCTGGACGCGTCGGCGTCGAAGCACGACACGATCTGCGTCTCGGCGGGGCGCCGGGGCCTGGAAGTCGAGCTGGCCCGGCCGACCTGGCGGCCCTCACGGACGCGGTGGTGGCACCGGTCGGCCGCGCGTGACCCCTCGACGGCGGTCCCGTCCTCGGCTACGACCGTAGGAACGCCGTCGGAAGGGACCGCCCATGTCGAAGAGGACCCGCAAACGGAAGTGGCGCATCCGCAAGCACCGCGCCAACCACGGCCGCCGCCCCTCCTGACGGGCCTCACACGTTTCCGCGCCCCGGGGGCCTGCCGCCCTTGACCAACGCCCGGGTCCGGACGCCCTGGCCGTGCCCGGGTAACGACGCTCTGGGCCGTGCCCGGGCCGTCGGCCTGACCCGTGCCCGGGTCGGGGGCCCTGGGACGTGCCCAGTCGGGGCGCCCTGGCCGTGCCGTGCCCGGGTCCTCGGCTTGGCCCCGCGCCCGCACGCACCCGCGCCGTGCGGCGCGAAGCCGCCACGTTCCGGGGAGTGGGGGGCGGGGGCGTCAGCCCCACAACGTCAGGCGCGGCCGTCCTGCGAGGACGGCGGGAGCAGCGGGGCGTCCCAGTCCGGTTCCGGGTCGCGGGGGCCGAAGAGGGCCGTGAGCCCCAGGTGGACGAGCATCGCGGCCACCGGCCACGTCAGCACCGCACCGTGCGCCTTGAGCTCCAGCGGCGCGTCGAACGTGACACCCGCGCCGACCGCCCGGGCGTGCTCCGCCACGTCGTGCGCCGGGCCGAGCAGCGTGCCGACGCCCCAGCCGAGGAGCGAGGCGAGCAGGCCGCCCAGCGCGAGGCCGACCACGATCGCGATGCCTCCGTGCCGGTGGAACCAGAAGACGACCGCCGCGCTCAGCGCCCCGAAACCCAGTGCCAGCAGGGCGAACGTGCCGTCCGCGCCCACCGCGCCCTCGCCCTCCGTCTGCTTGAGGAACACGGCCTTGCCGTCCGAGACCAACGGGATCCGCGGCGCCAGCCACAGCCACAGCAGCCCCAGAGCGATACCCGCGACCGTCACGGCGAGCAGCACCACGGCACCCTGCCGTACCTCCGTGGCCACGTCCGGCACGTCGTCCGCTCCCGACGAGGACGAGGCGGACGGGTACGGCGGCGGCCAGGCGGAGTCGTGCGGGGACGGCCGGTGGGGCGGAGTCAGCGGTGCGGTCACCCTGCCATCGTGCCAGGCGTCCCGGCACGGTGCCTCACCGGACCGCCGCCCGCCGGTACGCCCACGTCGCGACGGCCAGCGAGACGACGCCGACCGCCGCGCACACCGCGAGGTCCAGGCCGACGGCCGCCCAGTCGGGGTGGGCGTCGAACGTGCGGGCGAGGGCCTCCACCCCGTACGTCGACGGCAGCAGGTCCCGGGCCCACCCGATGGGCTCGGGCAACCGGGCGGCCGGCAGGACGCCCAGCAGCAGGGCGGCCGACATGCCGAGCTGCCCCAGCAGGGTGGCGAGCTCCTGGCGCGGCGCGAGCAGCCCGAGTGCCGCGCCGAGCCCGGCGAGGGCGGCCCCGGCGAGCGGGACGACGGCCGCGAGGATCCACAGGTGCGTCAGCGGCAGCTGGAAGAGGACCGAGCCGGCGACCGCCGTCACGATCGTCCCCGGCACCGTGAAGGAGGCGTACGCACCGGCCGCGCCCAGCACCACCGCGGCGGGTGGCACCGGCAGGGTGGCGTAGTGGTCGAGCCCGCCGCTCGCCCGCAGCTGCCCGAAGTACTGGGCGAGGAGGTTCAGCGCGACGAAGGCGACGACGAGTACCGACGAGCCGGCGACAACCGCCCGCGCCTCCGCCCCTCCGTCGACGACCCCCCGCATCAGCACCATGATCCCGACGGACTGGAAGGTCGCCACGAACAGCAACGGGATACGGGCCACCCGGGCCCGCGACAACTGCGCCCGGTACACGGCGGCGAGCGCGGGCAGCAGCCGCGCCCGCGGCGCGAGCGGCGCGGCGCCGCGCGAGGCGGAGTCGTCGGCCTGCGCGGCCACGACCGGGCCGGACGACACAGCGGCCTGTGCGGGCACGATGCTCAACGGATGCTCCTGTTCATGCCTTGACCAGGCCCTTCGTCTCGCCGCCCAGCGCGAGGTACACGTCCTCCAGGCTCGGCGTGGCCAGCGTGAAGTCGTCGAGCGCCGCGAACGCCGCACCGCCCGTCACCGCGGCGACGGCCGCCCGTGCCTCGTCCGGCGCCAGCCGCAGCACCCAGCTGCGCCCCGACTCCTGCGCCGATCCCCGCAGCGCCGCCACCTCGGGCACGTCCAGCGGAGGCCGCTCGCGCCACACCAGCTCCACCCGCACCTCGCCGGCCACCCGCTCCTTGAGCCCGGCCGGGGTGTCGCAGGCGATCACCCGCCCGCGTTCCATGACGGCGACCCGGTCCAGTACCGTCTCGGCCTCGATGACGTTGTGGGTGACGAGCAGTACCGTCACGCCCTGCTGGGCGCGCCGCCGGTCGACCGCGGCCCACACGGCCCGCCGGGCGACGGGGTCCATGCCGGTGGTCGGCTCGTCGAGGATCAGTACCGGCCGCTCCCCGACCAGCGTGGTGGCGAAACAGGCGAGCCGCCGCTGTCCGCCGGACAGCTTCTTCAGGGGGCGCCCGGCGAGCTCGGCGAGACCCAGTTCGTCGAGGACGGCGTCCCGCTCGGCCCGCGCGTCCCGGGCCGTGAGGCCGCGCAGCCGTCCGGTGGTCTCGGCGGCGAGCGCGACGGTCAGCTCGTCCAGCGCGGTGGATTCCTGACCGAGGTAGCCGATGAGCCGCGAGGCGCGCTCGGGGTGGCGTACGAGGTCGTGGCCGAGCATCTCGACGGTGCCGGAATCGGGGCGCATCAGGCCGGTCAGCTGGCGTACGAGGGTGGACTTGCCTGCGCCGTTGGGGCCGAGCAGGCCGAAGATCTCGCCGCCGCACACGTCCAGGGACACCCCGTCGGTGGCGCGCACCTCGGGTGTGGCGGGCCGTCCGCGCCGCCCGCGCGTGGCGGGGTACGTCTTGACCAGCTCCCGCACCACGCACACCGTACTCACGAGGGATGAGCCTAAAGGGTCGCCCTGCCCTATTCGCCCACGGGGGCGTGCTCGGCCGCCGCCCGTACGTCGATCTCGCGCCAGAACCCGGCCCTGATCGCGTACCGGTCGTGCTCGTCGATCTGGTCGTCCTTGTGCGCGAGCAGGCCGAACCGTGCCGCGTACCTCAGCAGTTCGCCGTCGATGCGGTGCGGAATGCGGGGGTACATGGTGGACAGCTTCTGTACGTGGGCGGGGTCGGGGAGCCGTTCCATCCAGCGCCGTGCGAAGACCTGGCCCACCTCGAACGGGTCGCCGCCGACCGTGGTGATGTCCTCCTCGCGGTCGGCCCAGCGCTGCTCGGCGCTGGTCAGCTGGGCGAGGGTGGGCAGCGACGCGGTCTCGGGCGGTTCGCCGACGGTGCCGCCGGGGCGGTCGACCCAGCCGCGGTCGGAGGACCAGCGGAGGGTGGCGTTGGCGGGCTGGGCGGCTGCCGGGCCGGCGGCGGCCTGGTGGCCGGGGGCGTGCAGGGCGGCCAGGTCCTTGGGCGTGGGGACGCCGCCTTTGGCGCCGCCGGCCGGGGCGGGCGCGCCGGGCGCGTGGGTGTCGGCGCCGCCTTCGCCGCGGGGCGTGCCGTTGACGGGCGTCCCATTGACGGGCGGTGTGCCGTTGACGGAGGACGACGTGCCGTTGACACCGGCGGCGGCTGCGGCCTCGGCGGCGCGCTCGGCGGACGCGGCGAGTGCCGACTCGGGCAGCGGGGCGGAGAGGATCGCGGCGATCTCGGGGCGGGGCGCGGGCTGGGGCGAGCAGGGGCCGGTGAGCTCCTTGGCCCGTACGGCACGGGTGATCCATTCGCGGTCGAGCACCCGGCGCTCGTCGGCCTCGGCGACCAGGTCCTCGGACTGGTTGTAGTCGCCGTCGGCGGCCTGGACGGCCCAGAGGTGGACGGCGACGCCGTGCTCCTTGGCGGACATCAGGCCGGGCAGCAGGTCGCCGTCGCCGGTGACGAGCACGATGTCGGAGCAGGCGCGGTTGCGGGCCAGCTCGGTGAGTTCGGCGTGCATCGCCGCGTCGACGCCCTTCTGGGCCCAGCGGCCGTCGCTGCGGGTCAGGGCGCCCAGCCGGACGGTGACGCGCGGCATCACGCGCAGCCTGCGGTGTTCCGGCTGGGGTACGCGGTCGGGGGCGCCGTCGAACCAGTAGATCCGGAGCAGGGGCTGCTGGGTGTCGGCCTCGGCGCGTTCGCGGAGGCCTTGGATGAGGGCGGTGTGGTCGACGGTGATCCGGGAACGGGCCGGTTCTCCCGCGAGAAGGCTGGCGGCGGCTCCCAGCAGGTAGCCGGCGTCCACCAGAACGACGCAGCGGTCCACGTGTTCCACCCTCTTTCGGGAACCTCGGGATCGGAAGTTGCTTCGGGTTTCCTTCGAGTCTGCCCGACTGCCGGGGGGTTAACGGCCGGAACTGGATCATCGGCGTGGCGGATCGCCTCAAGCCCCCGTGACGGGAGGCGACTACCGTCCGCAATGATCCAAAATGCGCGCATAATTGACGTATGTGAGTCTGGCAGCGGCCCTGGCCCCTACACCCCACGGAGGCATCACCATGGCCAAGAACAAGAAGTCGGACCGAAGTCAGCAGAAGGCGTCGGCGGCGGAGCGCGGCGCGCAGCAGGCGAAGAGCTCCTCGATGGAGGCTCAGGCCGAGCACCGGATCTCCCAGGTCACGCCCGCCGATGTCGCGGGCAAGGGGCGGCAGAAGAGGTTCGGCCACAACTGAGGCCACGCCCGACCCCGCGTATGCCGGAAGGGGCGCACCCGTGACGACGGGCGCGCCCCTTCCGCGCGGCGCGGGAGACCCGGGCCCGGCCGGCCGACCGCCGGACCGGCTGGACCAGCAGCCGGTCGACCACGGCCATCAGGGCCACCCGGCCGACTACCGGGCCGACAGGACAAGCCGGTCGGTCACCGGACCAGCAGCCGGTCGACCGGGCCCCTAAGGGGCCGGCCGACCAGGCAGGAAGGACCGGTCAGCCGGCCAGGCAGGCCGGGCCGAGCAGCACCTTGAGGTCGCCGAAGAGCGCCGGGTCGGGCTGGACGCGGTGCCGGTCGAGCCGGAGCACGGTGGTCGACCGCGGGCCCTGGAGCTTGATCCGTACCTCGGTGTTGCCCTTGTGGTGGGAGAGGATCTCACCGAGGCGGCTGACCATCGGCGGGGTCACCTTCACCGTCGGGATGGTGAGCACCACGGGCGCGTTGGTGCCGGCCGACGACAGATCGGGGACCATCAGCTCCATGGCGACCAGCCGGGGCACGTCCTCGCGCTTGTCGAGGCGGCCCTTGACGAAGACGACGGTGTCCTCGACGAGCTGGGTCGACACCAGCTGGTACGTCGCCGGGAAGAACATGCACTCGATGGAGCCGGCGAGGTCCTCGACGGTCGCGATGGCCCAGGCGTTGCCCTGCTTGGTCATCTTGCGCTGGAGGCCGGAGATGATGCCGCCGATGGTGACCACCGCGCCGTCGGCGTGCTCGCCGCCCGTCAGCTGGGAGATCGCCGCGTCCGTCTTGTCCGACAGGACGTGCTCGATACCGAAGAGCGGGTGGTCCGAGACGTACAGGCCGAGCATCTCGCGCTCCTGCGCGAGGAGGTAGGACTTCTCCCACTCGACGTCGGAGAACTCGACGTCGAGCCCGAAGCCCGGCTCGTCGCTCGTCTCCTCGCCCATGCCGCCGAAGAGGTCGAACTGTCCCTCGGCCTCCTTGCGCTTGACCGCGACCACGTTGTCGATCATCGGCTCGTGATGGGCGACCAGACCCTTGCGGGTGTGGCCCATCTCGTCGAAGGCACCGGCCTTGATGAGCGACTCGATGGTGCGCTTGTTGCAGACGACCGCCTCGACCTTGTCGAGGAAGTCGGGGAAGGAGGTGTACTTCCCCTTGGCCTTGCGGCATCGGATGATCGACTCGACGACGTTCGTACCGACGTTCCGCACGGCGGAGAGGCCGAAGAGGATGACGTCGTCACCCTGGGCGGCGAAGTTCGACTCGGACTCGTTGACGTTCGGCGGAAGCACCTTGATGCCCATGCGCCGGCACTCGTTCAGGTAGACGGCCGACTTGTCCTTGTCGTCCTTCACCGAGGTGAGCAGCGCCGCCATGTACTCGGCGGGGTGGTTGGCCTTGAGGTACGCGGTCCAGTAGGAGACGAGTCCGTACGCGGCGGAGTGCGCCTTGTTGAAGGCGTATCCGGCGAAGGGGACCAGCACGTCCCACAGCGCCTGGATGGCCTCGTCGCTGTAGCCGTTCTTCTTGGCGCCGGCCTGGAAGATGGTGAAGTTCTTCGCCAGTTCCTCGGGCTTCTTCTTGCCCATGACGCGGCGGAGGATGTCGGCTTCGCCGAGCGAGTACCCGGCGATGATCTGGGCGGCCTTCTGCACCTGCTCCTGGTAGACGATCAGGCCGTGGGTGACGCCGAGGACCTCCTTGAGCGGTTCCTCCAGCTCGGGGTGGATCGGGGTGATCTCCTGCTGGCCGTTCTTGCGCAGCGCGTAGTTCGTGTGCGAGTTCATGCCCATCGGGCCCGGCCGGTAGAGGGCCGAGACGGCGGAGATGTCCTCGAAGTTGTCGGGCTTCATCAGCCGCAGCAGGGACCGCATGGGCCCGCCGTCGAACTGGAAGACACCGAGGGTGTCGCCGCGCTGGAGCAGCTCGAAGGTCGTCGGGTCGTCGAGCGGGAGGCTCAGGAGATCGATGTCGATCCCCTTGTTGGCCTTCACCATCTTGACGGCGTCGTCCATGATCGTCAGGTTGCGCAGGCCCAGGAAGTCCATCTTCAGCAGGCCGAGCGACTCGCAGCTCGGGTAGTCCCACTGCGTGATGGTGACGCCGTCGGTGTGCCGGACCCAGACGGGGACGTGGTCGACGATCGGTTCGCTGGACATGATCACGCCGGCGGCGTGCACGCCCATCTGCCGGACCAGGCCCTCCACACCCCGCGCGGTGTCGATGACCTTCTTCACGTCCGGCTCGTTCTCGTACATCGCGCGGACCTCGCCCGCCTCCGAGTACCGGGGGTGGGAGGGGTCGGTGATGCCGGAGAGCGGAATGCCCTTGCCGAGGACGTCGGCGGGCATCGCCTTGGTGATGCGGTCGCCCATCGCGTACGGGTAGCCCAGCACGCGCGCGGAGTCCTTGATCGCGTTCTTGGCCTTGATCGTGCCGTACGTGCCGATCATGGCGACCTTGTCCTCGCCGTACTTCTCGGTCACGTACCTGATCACCTCGACGCGCCTGCGCTCGTCGAAGTCGATGTCGACATCGGGCATGGAGACGCGCTCGGGGTTGAGGAAGCGCTCGAAGATCAGGCCGTGCGGGATGGGGTCGAGGTCGGTGATGCCCAGCGCGTACGCCACGATCGAACCGGCCGCGGAGCCTCGGCCGGGGCCCACTGCGATGCCCTGGTTCTTGGCCCACATGATGAAGTCGGCGACGACGAGGAAGTACCCCGGGAACCCCATCTGGATGATGACGTCCATCTCGTACTCGACCTGCTGCTGGCGGTCCTCGGGGATGCCGCCGGGGAAGCGGCGGTGCATGCCGCGCTGGACTTCCTCCTTGAACCAGCTGACCTCGGTGTGGCCCTCGGGGATGTCGAACTTCGGCATGAGGTCGCGCTTCTCGAACATGCCGGCGGTGTCGATCTGCTCGGCCACCAGGAGGGTGTTGGCGCAGCCCTGCTGCCAGGCGTCCGAGGAGTCGATGGCGTACATCTCGTCCGTGGACTTCAGGTAATAGCCGGTGCCGTCGAACTTGAAGCGGTCGGGGTCGGAGAGGTTCTTGCCGGTCTGGATGCACAGCAGCGCGTCGTGGGCGGTGGCCTCGTGCGCGTACGTGTAGTGCGAGTCGTTGGTGACCAGGGGCGGGATGCCGAGCTTCTTGCCGATCTCCAGCAGCCCGTCGCGGACCCGGCGCTCGATCTCGATGCCGTGGTCCATCAGCTCCAGGAAGTACCGGTCCTTGCCGAAGATGTCCTGGTACTCGGAGGCGGACTTCAGGGCCTCGTCGAACTGGCCGAGGCGCAGCCGGGTCTGGAGCTCACCGGAGGGGCAGCCGGTGGAGGCGATCAGCCCTTCCGACCACTGGGCGATGGTCTCCTTGTCCATACGCGGCCACTTCTGGAGCCAGCCCTCCTTGTACGCGTCGGAGGAGAGCCGGAACAGGTTGTGCAGGCCGGTCGCGTTCGCCGCCCAGATCGTCTTGTGGGTGTAACCACCCGAACCCGAGACGTCGTCCCGCTTCTGGTGCGGCTGGCCCCACTGGATCTTGCGCTTGTTGCGGCGCGACTCGGGGGCGACGTACGCCTCGATGCCGATGATGGGGGTGACCCCCGCCTTCTTCGCCGAGTGGAAGAAGTCGTACGCCCCGTGGAGGTTGCCGTGGTCGGACATGGCGATGTGCGTCATGCCCATCTCGTTGCAGGCGTTGAACATGTCTTTCAGCCGCGCGGCACCGTCCAGCAGCGAGTACTGGGTGTGCACGTGAAGGTGCGTGAACGGCGGCTTCGACACGGCTGCTGCCTCCGGGGGTCGGGGATGGGGGACAGCTCGGAAGTCTACGTCGCCCCACTGACAACGACCGGGCACCCGGGAGTACGGTCGCGCGTTGAGACGGACGGAACACCTGTCCGTTTTGTTGTGTACAAAGCCATGCACGTCCGCACCAGGAGGCACCCCGAGATGTCGGTCCCCCAGCCCACCGCCGAGGAACGCGGTGAGCAGATCCTCTCCGTCTTCGGCACCGCCTTCGGCGAGCTCCTGGCGGCCGACCCGGCCGCCTTCCGGGTCAAGTTCCGGAAGATGGCAGGCTCGGCCTTCGCCTTCTACCGGGGCACGGCCTGCCTCTTCTACGCCGACCTCGACCAGGAGCAGCACGGTGGCCCGTACCTGGACGAGCGGACCGGCCGGGTGTGGATCCACGGCGACCTGCACGCCGAGAACTTCGGCACGTACATGGACGCCAACGGGCGGCTGATCTTCAACGTCAACGATTTCGACGAGGCGTACGTCGGGCCCTTCACCTGGGACCTGAAGCGGCTGTCGGCGTCCCTGGCGCTGATCGGCTACAGCAAGGCGCTCAGCGACGAGCAGATCACCGAGCTGGTACGGATCTGTGCCGCCGCCTACCGGGAGCGGATCCACGCGCTGGCGACGGGTGCCAGGGACGACGACGTCCCGCCCTTCACCCTGGACACGGCCGAGGGCCCGCTGCTCGACGCGCTGCGCGACGCCCGGTCGCTGACCCGGTTCGGGCTGCTGGAGACGATGACGGAGATCCGTGACTTCGAGCGCCGGTTCTCGGCGGGCGGCGGGGCGATCGAGCTGGACACGGCGACCCGCTACAAGGTCCTGGCGGCGTTCGACGGCTACCTGGAGACGCTGCCGGAGTCGAGCCTGGCCCGGCCCGACTCGTACCGCGTGAAGGACGTGGTGGGGCGGCGCGGCATCGGCATCGGGTCGGCCGGGCTTCCGTCGTACAACATCCTCCTCGAAGGCAACAGCGACGCCCTCGAGAACGACGTCGTGATCTACATGAAGCAGGCGCAGACCCCGGCGGTCTCCCGCCATGTGACGGACCCGGCGGTGCGCGGGTACTTCCAGCACGAGGGGCACCGCACGGTCATCTCGCAGCGGGCGCTCCAGGACCACGCCGACCCGTGGCTGGGCTGGACGGAGCTGGACGGCGCCGGGCAGCTGGTCGCGGAGGTCTCGCCGTACGCGGTGGACCTCGACTGGTCGGACATCGACGACCCGGAGGAGATCGCCGCGACCGTCGCCGACCTGGGCCGGGCGACGGCCACCATGCACGCGGCGGCGGACGACGAGAGCGGGCACTCCTTGGTGCCGTTCTCCACGGAGCGGGCCATCGACGCGGCGATCGCTGCGGACGAGGCGGGCTTCGGGGAGCTGCTGGTGGACTTCGCGCACAGCTACGGCGCCCGGGCGCGGGCGGACCACCAGATTTTCGTCGATCTGTTCCGCAACGGCCGCATTCCCGGCCTCTAGGGCGTGTCTTTTGGATCAGGCCGGATCAGCGAGCGGGGTCTGGTGCGTGCAGATGCAAGGCGGAGGAGCGAGCCACTGCGGAGCATTGGC
>NZ_JBEPEL010000099.1:0-25147 GCF_040300825.1 Streptomyces sp. NPDC000229 | reverse complement strand
GTGCGGCACCAGTTCGGTGAGGACGACGACGGTGCCCGCGATGATGTGGCGGGGCTCGTTCATGTGGGCCTACTCGGAGTCGGACGGCTTCTCAGCGGTCGCCTTGGGCGCCTTGGGGGGCTCCTCGGCCTTGGGCGACGCCGGGGCCTCGGGAGCCTTGTAGTCGCTCCTCTTCGGCGACTGCAAGCCCTCGTCCTTCTGCAGGTCGCTGTGCTGCGTCACCGTCTCGCTGGACTTCTCCATGCCGGCGGCCGCCGCCGTGGATACCGAGCTGGGGTCCTGGGCGTACTCGGCCTGCGCGCCGGCGGATTCCTGTGTGGTCTGGATGAAGGAGGCGAGGAAGCCCAGGACGGCCCGCGCTTCGGGCGACTGCTCCTGAACGATCTTCGCCCGGTGGGAAGCACCATGGATCCCGCTGGTGAACAGGCTCGTGGTCGTGTCGTCGTATGTGTCGTCGTCCGCGTCCTCGAAGTCGACGCCCGCGCCCGGTTGCGGCTTGTCGCGGTCGGTGGTCACCGAGAACAGCCCGGCGCCCTTACCCGCGGAGCCGAAGACGTTGCTGAACACCATGGTCGTCACCTCTGGTCGTTGTGGCGGCGTCAACCGCCCGGTCACGGCTTCTTGTAAGGAGCTCGTTGGCTGTCGGTCAGGCTCTCGCCGTCGAACATCGTGTGGTGGACCTCCAAGGCGGAGACGACCTCGGCCAGACCCTTCATGCGGAAGCCGCCGCCCGCCAGGTCGAGGTCATTGATGTCGCGGGCGACCAACTGGTCGAGGCCGGGGTAGTCCCCTTGCTGCGGCGGCGACAGGACGGCCACCGGCACCGCGTACTTCACCGCGAGCAACCCGGAGAAGGTCACCGGGATCTCGTAGGAGTACTGCTTGAGCGCGCGGCGCTGCGTCACGATGGTCTCGACGCGGGAGCCCGGCGGGACTTTGCCGGAGATCTGTGATTTCGAGGCCCAGCTGGTGGTCAGGGAGCCGCCGACGGAGGCCGCGATGCCCTGGGCCAGTGCGGCGTTGAGGCCCGCGGTGCCGGTCGCGCTGCCCGTGGTGGTGAAGTCCACCGAGCCGGTCATCGTGGCCGAGGCGGAGTTCGTCATTCCGTTGGTCACTGCCGTGTCGACGGTGTTCGCGTTGTCGACTCCCACGCTGTCCTTGCTGTTCTTGTTGGTCAGCGTGTTCGCGTTCTTGTTCGCCATCTCGTTCTTGAGCTGCGTCCCCAGCTGCCCCTGGAGGTTCAGGCCGAGCTTGTTCTGCAGCTGCAGCTGGAGCTGGGCGCTGACGCTGCCGCCGAAGGTGAGCTTGGAGTCTCCCGAGAGTGACCAGGTGGCACCGTTCGACACGTGGAAGTCGACCGAGTCGGTGAAGGTCATCTCGGACTGGCTGCGGTTGACGTAGGTGCGCGAGGAGAACGTGTCGGGTGGGGGCTGGGTGATGTTGCGCCGCTCCTCGATCAGCGGTTCCCCGAGGTTCATGTAGGCGAGCCAGCCCAGCCCGTACGCGGTACCGGGGAAGGAGCCGAAGCTCGACTTGTTCACGGAGAACCCGACGGGCTTGTGGCGCACACCGTAGTCGTCGACATAGACCAGGTTGGGGTGCTCCAGGATGGACTGCCAGGTCTGCTCGATGTTGAGTTCCCGCAGGTTCTTCTTCGTCAGCGGCTGGCGCTTGGCCCGTTCCAGGTTGTACGCGTTGGAAGGCAATTTCTGTCCTCGACTGATCTGGCCGAAACCGCACTCGGTGAAATGGCAACAGGAATCTGCAGACGTTCCGGAAAGCCAAACTAGCAGGGGTCCATTGCCCAAGAAGACAACCCCGGGTTTCCGCACTCAAACGGGTGATCGAGATTTCCTGGTTGCCCTTGATCACCCGATCGGGAATCATCCCGCGCCCCACACTAGCGTCGTGACCTCGAATGTTGCCACTTTGGCCGTATTTGATTCGGTCAGGCATTCGCTTGCGAAGTAGCTTCCATCGCGGGTGATTGAGCATCCGGAAACGCCGCGTGATAAACCATTTCACTGAGCGCCCGAGGCGTTGTTCTCGACATCAAGAACAGGTGAGGTTTGCGCGATGTACACCCAAGAACGCACGGCAATGGCGAATTTGGTGGTCGGCGGCCCGGTGGCGGTGAACAGCTACGACAACGCGATCGTGGCCGCACTGGTCGAGAACCGGCCGGTCATGCTCGTCCACGCCTTCAACGGCGGCTACCTGCGGCCCGCCGAGCTGAAGGCGGACAGCCACGACAAGGGCGTCAAGCTGGCCACCGCACTCGACCCGGCCACCAAGGACGCACAGGGCCACCTCTGGCACATCACCCCCGGTGGCTTCTTCGGGCAGCGGCCGCTGTACTTCATCGAGAGCGCCGCGGGCCAGGTGTCGCCCCAGCCCGCCGGCGCAGCCGAGGCCGGCGCCGGGCGCGGCGACGACGGAGCGCCGAAGCCGCAGCGCAGGCGCATCACCGCCCACCAGGACGCTCCCAAGAGCACGGCCGACACCGTCCAGGTCGGTCTCCCCGGCAAGGTCGGCGACAAGTGGCGCGGGAAGAACGGCGCGACCGAGGACACCCAGCTCTGGGTCGTCACGGTCACGCCGTGGGGCGGCATCACCTTCGTGCCGATCACCCACCCCGACGCCATCCTCGGGTTCAAGGACCACGCGGTGACCGCCGACAGCGAGGTCCGTCTCACCTACAACTGGGGCGGGGACTTCACCGGGACGGTCATCAACACGTTCTACCCGCGGCTGCCCAGCGAGTGGAACGTCCCGTACCACCACGTCTTCACGTGATCCGCGGCCCCCACCGCGCACCCGTCCCGAGCCAACGCCCCAACCGGCTGGAAGAGGCACCACGATGCCCGTCCCCACGCAAGAACTGAAGCTGGAGATCGTCAACGCCGCCACGGGGGAAACCCTCGGCGCCAAGGCCGCGCCGAGCGTGGACGGGGCGCTCGTCGTCCGCGCCTACCCCCATGGCGGCCCCAGCCCGGAGCAGTGGCAGCTCACCCCCGTACCGGCGGCACAAGCCGACCGGGCTTATGTGATCCGCAACGCCCTCAGCGGCAAGGTGCTCGACAACCCCGCCGCCGCGGACCGCGGCGTCCGCCAGTGGGACGCCGCCGCCAATAAGAAGGGCCAGCAGTGGCGCCTCGTCCCCGTTGAGGGCGAAGCGGGCCTCTACTTCATCGAGGGCGCGGCCGACGGCGCTGTGCTCGACCTCGCCGACCCCGGGAAGGACGACACCCGGATCGTCCTGCGCGAGTACGACGACAGCGCGGAGAGCCAGCGGTGGCGCCTCGTCCCGGCCGAGCCCGAACGCACCAGCGATCTCGTGCTGAACTGGGCGCCACTGAGCCACTGGAACAGCCGCCAGTCCTGGCGACTGACCAATAACAAAACCGTCCTGCGGCCGGCACCCGACGCGACTCCCTCCTTCAGCAACGTACTGCTGGTCCTGGAGAAGTTCGGAAGCGACCAGGACGCCGGCGGGTGGAAGTCCGACAGGTCCCACCGCTGCCCTGCAGGCCAGGCAGGCTGGTGGGCGGGGCTCGGCGAACGGTTCCTCGCCGACACCACAGGAACAGGGCTCGCGGACATCGTCGGGCTCAAACCCGCGAAGGGAGCTGTGACATCGTCCAGCAGAGGGGATGGGACGTTCGACGACGACGAACGGGTTCTGCACCCACCCGCGTCCTCCGCGAGTCCTGCGGACCTGTGGACCCTCGCGGACGTCACGGGCGAGAGCCGTCCCAGTGTCGTCGTGCTTTCCGCCGAGGGTGTCCGGGTATCCACCCAGGACGAGGGCGGCAAGTTTGCGCCCGCGGGCGGCGAGCTGGTCCTGAAGGCGTTCGGCCACGGCACGCAGGCCGGCAGTTGGCTCGCCGACAAGCACCCCCGTTTCCTCGCTGATACCACCGGCGACGGCAGGCTCGACATCGTCGGCTGCCACGACGACGGCCTCTGGGTATCGCTCCAGGACGACGAGGCAAAGTTCGCACCGCTCGCCGACGAACCCGTCCTCCGAGCGTTCGGCCACAGCGAGGAGGCCGGTGGCTGGCTTGCCAGCAAGCACCCCCGCTTCCTCGCCGACACCACCGGCGACGGCAGGCTCGACATCGTCGGCTGCCACGACGACGGCCTCTGGGTGTCACTCCAGGATGAGGAAGGGACGTTCGCCGAGCCTCTGTACGTCCTCGACGACTTCGGGGTCGACCAGGGGTGGAGCTCGATCGAGGAACACCCCCGGTTCGTGGTCAAAACCACCAGCGACGGAGTACCGGACATCGTCGGCTTCGGCCCGCAGGGCGTCGTCGTCGCACGCGGACGCGGCGATGGCACCTTCGAGTCCTCCCAGCTCGTCCTGAACGACTATGGGCAAGCCCAGGGGTGGACGAGCGGGAAGCACCTCCGCCTCCTCGCCGACGTCACCGGCGACGGCAACCCCGACATCGTCGGCTTCGGCAACGAGGGCGTCTGGGTTTCCCACAACCGCGACGGCGGCCAGTTCGAGCAGGCCCAGCTGGTGTGCCGCGGGTTCGGGTACAACGATGACGCAGGTGGCTGGCGGGTCGACCGCCACTCCCGCTTTCTCACCGACATCACCGGCGACGGGCGCGTCGATATCGTCGGCTTCGGCGGCCCGGGAGTGCACGTGGCCCGCAACCTCTTCCGCCGCTTCAGGACTCGGTAACCCCGAGGACACCCACAGCCACATCACGACCAGGGTGCGCGACTGGGGTGTGCCTGGAAGGTGTGCTCGTGCTGGCCCACCGAAGTGTCTGGTCCTGCAGGACCCAGTCCCTCCCGCGCATTCACTTGATCGTGGGCGAAGTCCGCCCGACACCGACGCCGCTCTCGAAGCGGTGCTGTCACTTGGCGGACAGTGCGCCTGCCACATGCGGATCAGGTACCGGACGGACCCGAGCGCGCCATCTGGCGAACGGTGCCAACTGGCGCGCTCGGTCACAATTGAGGTGTCCCGCGCCAGCGAACCTGCACCGATCGCCATCGAAGTCCGACAGGTTGGGCGGTGCCCAAGGGGGCCCGGTCACGGGCTCGGGAACCGTTTCCCCCGGATCCTGCGTGAAGCCTTGATGGTGTAGTGGTCCGGTGGAGGGGATCTGATGAAAACGCGGACGATGGTGAGCGCGGCGGTATCGGCCTGCGTGGTGCTGGCGGTGTGCGCGTGCGGCCCGGAGACAGCGAAGGAGGGCGCGGCCGCGAAGCCTTCGCAGCCGTCGGCGTCCACGTCGGCGAAAGGGCCGTCGGCCGTGCCGTCCGCGTCCGCTGTCACCGAGCAGCCGTCGGTCGCCCCTACCGGCAACCGGCCCGCGCCCATGACGAAAGAGCGCGCGATCCAGCGGTACGAGCAGTACCTCCACGGCCTTGGGCGTGAGGACATCGACACGGTCTGCGAAGTGGCCGGGCCGGGCGCGAAGAAGGCAGAGGACCAGGGATTCGGTCCGTGCACGTCGACGTACGTCATCGTGTTCCAGATGATCTCACCCGAGCAGAAGGAGGCCCTGCAAACCGCGACGGTCGATCCACGGCGCGTGGTCATGCGCACCCCCGAGAAGATCGAGATGCCGCTCGAAGCGGTCAGGTCCTCCGCCACCTTCACCGAGAGCGACCTCGGAAGCTACACCCTGGAATACCTCAAGAACGACTACTACATCACCGACGGACAGTGACCTGCCGTACCTGCCGTACGCGAAGCCGCCTGGCGGTTGTGTCAGCACGATCACAGCGATCGGTGTCGTGAGAAACATCCACGCACGCAGTCTGCCGCCCCGCACTGACACCGCCCGGCGGTTCCAGCCTGGGAGCGGGTGCTCCGCCGTGACGTATTGCGGACTGGTGTCGCATGGCGTGATGCCCCCCGGAGACCGTGGGCTGCTCCGGGGTGACGGCTGCTCACATCGTCGGCGTTGTCGATCGTCTCGAGGTGCACTGGACCAGCGCGTGATCGTTCCGCGGCAGCTTCAGAGAGCCGTACGCAGGCTTCCGCGCGCGTGTGCCTCGGTCGCCTCCGGCCAGAGGGCTCCTGCGACCACGGACCGGCCGGCCCGTCACCGGCGGGTGATCCCGAGATCCTCGTCGTACGAGGGCGACGACGATCACCGCCCGTGCGGTGCCGCCAACCGTTCCTTCCGGCGACGCGGAGACGACGGCTCAGCAGTTGAGTCCACCCGGGCCACCGAAGAAGAGGTAACTGCCCCACGACGAACCTGAGTGGTTCGTCACTTCGAGGCCGTAGCAGTTCACGGAGGTGGGCTCGGGCGTCAGGTCGGCCGACTCCGCTCCCGTGGGCAGGGCGATGATCACATCGTGCTGGTAGGCGGCGTGGCCGTAGCCCGCGGGCGGCTTCTTCCCCGAACCCATCGAGGGGAACGCCGCCCCGGCCCCGCCCACCTCGCCGCCGAAGCCGGCGCCGGCTGCTCTGGTCGCCAGGATGCCGGAGCCGAACAAGGTGGCCGGGTAGTAGCCGACCCAGTCGTCACCGATGCTGAACCACCATGCGCCGCCCGTCAGGAAGACGCCCATGCGGTATTGCACGGGCGCACCCGGCCGGGAAGCCGTGAGCGCCGTACCGAGGACGTGCGGGGCGCCCGTCCGGTACACCCACGTCCCGGCATGCCAGTCGTTGTAGCAGACGGAGGTGTAGCCGTCCGGCGTGTAGAACACGAACAGCCGCGGCTTGTTGTCGAACGGCGGACCCAGCCGGTAGCCGCACTCCACGGACTGGAAGGGACTGGATCCGGCGCCCGACGTGTACCACTGCTGCGATGCGGAGGACTGGACGCCGAACACCGGTGGCGCCCACACGTTGACCCCGCTGGAACCGCCGTGGTTGTCGCGTCTGTCGTACGCGTTGCCCCAGATCTTCCCGAACAGCTGGGCCACGCCCTTCTCGTCACGCCGTACGCGCAGACCACCGCGCAGAAAGTCCTCCACCGTGGGGAACCTGACGAGCCGTTCAAGGGTGAGCCGCAGTATGGGGACGGTGTCCTCCGGGCAGAGCATCTGGTTGCCGTAGCGGTCCCGACGGTCGGGCCTCAACTGCGGTGGCGGCGACTGCGGCGGCTCGGTGACGAACTCCGGGGGATCCGCGTACTCCTGGGGCCGGGGCGGCGGATCGGGTGTCGGCAGTGGTTTGCCCCCGGTCCTCACCAAGCCGGGCTGCCGCTCGGCCGGTACGCAGTCGACGATATCGCCGTCGGATTCCTCGAAGGAGTGCACCGCATCCATTCCGGCGTTCCGCTCGATCAGATAGCGGCGCATTTCCTCGAATGCCTCGGCATCCCGCACCGCGGTGTCAGGACGGGATCGGTACGCTTCGAATTCGGCGGCGTGCAGCGAATCGACGAAGTCGGAGAAGGCGGGAAGAGCAGTGTGAACAGCCATTGCGGCACGTCCTGTTCGGGGTATCGGCCCGCGCCCCGTCCGCGCCCGTTCCTGCGCCCTGCACCTGCCGGCCCCCCGCCCGCTGGGCGTCGCACGGTGCCTGTGCGCCCAGCGTACTGCGGGGCACGACACCGGGCATCTCAGCGGACCACCAGGAAGACTCGGGTGCACGACACTGCTCTCCGGGTCACTCCGAACGCCTGGGAAACAGGCCCGTAGCGCGCTCCAGGCACGCTGCGGACACCGACCCCGTACCGCGAGCGCCCCGAGTTGAGGTACGCCACAACGTGTACGAGGATGGAAATCGGACAGCTCCACCGGACCGGAATCGCCCGACACGACCGAATGGTTGTCCGGTCAATGATCTCCGCGCCGCAGGCACGAAGACCATTCTCTTCCTTCCTTCCTCGTCAGCCGTCGTCAGCCGATCCCGTGGCCGAGTGACGAGCGCCCGCAACGCGCGCAGGGGCCGAATCGAGCCCTCAGCACCGGGAGACAGAGACCGGGAGACAGAGATGACGAGCAAAACGGTCCAACTGACCTGCCCGACCTGTGGAGAGGTCGCGACGCATGCCCTGGAAACGGATGGTGAGGCGGCCTCGACCGGTCTGCGCATGCATATGAATCTGTCCGGTATAAGGCGGCCCAGCGTGGGTTACAAGAACAGCCCGCATCGTTCCGGGGGCAGTCCGATGGTCCCCCAGGGCATCGTCATCCACTACACCGCCGGCCGGTACGACGGAGCCGTCGGCTGGTTCCAGAACCCCGCGTCCCGGGTCTCGGCGCACTTCGTCGTCGCCAGGGACGGGCGCCGCGTCCAGATGGTTCCGCTGCCCGATCCCGATACCGCCGGCCCACGGGACGGCAATTACAAGGCCTGGCACTGCAAGGGCGGGAACGGCATCTACTTCGGCATCGAGCACGAGTACGGCTACCCCGGTGCCACCGGTCCCGCCGACTGGACCGAGGAGATGCTGGACTCCTCGGCGGAGCTGTCCGCGTACCTGTGCACCTTGTACGGCATTCCGATCGAGGTGCCGCTCGATCCGGACACCCGCGACTGGTTCACGGGATTCGGCGGTCACTACAACGTGCCGGGGAACGACCACACCGACCCGAGCCAGTACTTCCCGTGGGACTACTACATCAATCGCGTGTGGGACTACTCCTTCCGCCTGCTGGAGGCCGGGCCCCCATCCGCTCTCGCACCGTCCGGAACCCAGGCAACGGCCCCGTCGGCATCCGCGCCGCCGGCGTATCAGACGCTGTAGCGACCGCGTCGGCACGAGGTGACGCCCCATGCGAAACGCCACGGTGACGGCGCTCGCCGCCTGCTCCCCCGCACCGGGCCGGCTCGATGTCTTCGTCGGCGACGACGACGGCGGCGTGTGGCACAAGACCTTGGACGGAGAGTGGGGCGCGTGGCACTCGCTCGGCCGCCCCTGGACGTCCCCCGGCACGCCGCCGGGCCACGGCTGGCTGACCGCGACGCGATCCGGACCGGGCCGGATCGAGCTCCTCGCCCTCGGCGGCGGGCGCGAGGTGCGGCACAGGAGTCTCGCGGAGGACTGCTGGACGCCGTGGACGTCGCGCGGCCCGCTCACCGCGCACCCCGCGGCGTACGGATACGCGGTGGTGGCGACCGAACCCGACGACCTGCACGTGCTCTTCCACGACGGTGACCGGCAGATCACTCACCAGCGGGTGAACGGCGGAAGGACTGTGCTCCGCCCCGGGCCGTACGCCTCCGGCCCGCTCCAGGCCGTCTCCGTCGCGCCCGGCGGGTTCGACCTGCTCATGGCGGACACGCGGCGGCGGCTCATCCTGCGGCGGCGATTCTCCGACGGCTGGTCGGCCGACTGGGACGAGCGCGCCCGCTTCCCCGAGGACGCGCCGGTGCCGCTCCGTTTCGCCGCCACCGGTCACGGCCTCGTCGCGGCCGGCGCCACGGGGCTGTGGCACAGCGCGTGGACGGAGCCGTCGGGCTGGGAGGACCTGGGCGGGGACCTGACGGCCGGCGCCGACGGCGCCACGCACCTGGCCGCGGTCTCCGAGGACGCCGGGCGGACCGACGTATTCGCCGTGTGGGCCGGTACGGCCCTGGTGCACCGGTGGTTCGACCGCGACTGGTCGGCGTGGGAGCTGATCGACATCTGGGCCGACACGCAGGGCTACCACGCGCTGCGCCCGCAGGACCTCGTCGCGCTGACCGTCCGGGGCACCGGGCTGAGGGAGCGGGTCCGCTCCGACGGGGTGGTGGAGGTCTTCGCCGAACACGCGGGCGCCCGGCTGACCGTGGAGCTCCCACCGCAGCACATCACCGAGACGGTGGCGGACTCCGGATCGAACAGCCAGGCACGCATCGCGGGGCCGTCGCGTCTCGCGTTCGCCCTCGGGCAGGAGGCCGTGCCGCTCACCGTCGACGGCGTGCTGAGCGCGATGGCGCGGCTGCCCCTGGTCACCGCGCCGGAGACCGCGGGGCAGGACGGCACCCGGCTCGAACTGCCCTGGCGCCTGCTGCTCGGGCTGCCGGCCGGCGCTCGGTGCGTGCACCACGCCCTGCCCGTCGCCGGCGAGGACGGCACCACCGAGCTGTGGCACAGCCGCATCCGAGGCCCCGACAGCGCCGAGCCCCTGCGGGTGAAGCCCGTCAGGGCCCTCGCGAACGAGCCGGGCCTGGCGACGCCGCTGGGACACCACGTCGCGACGATCGCCGCGCTCGGGGCCCAGCACCCCGATCGGCCTGTGACGGTCGACCAGCTGATCCTGAGCGCCTACGGCGCCTGGTTCTCCGCCTCGGCCTCGTGGCCGACGCTCGACTGGGCCCACCAGTCCGCCATGGGACGGGACTACTACGTCCGGGTCCTCACCCGCGGCGCGCTCTTCCCGTTCGGGCACCGCGCCGCGTACGTCGAGATGACGGAGCGACGGTTCGAGGGGGCGCCGTCCGTCGTGGCGGCGTTGCGCAAGAAGCGCGTCCTGATCGTGACCGAGCCCACGCGCCGCTATGGCATCGGTCAGGGCGGCCCGCACGAGCGGGCGTTCCCGTTCCAGGAGGTCTCCCTCGAGCCACGGCAGCTGACGGAGCTGGACGAGCCGGCCTGGCTCCCCAGCAAGGCGTTCTGGCCCACCCGGTCCGGGTCCGCCGTCGAGTTCACCGTACGGGCGCGGGCGGACCGTGAGGTCGTCGACTTCCGGTTGCCGATGCTGTTCGTGTCGGACACGGCGACCGGCACGTCCAACGCCTCGGCCCTCGACGCCGAGTACGCGGGCGGGCCGCGGTCGGGAATCCGGCGCGACACCGGGCGCCCCACGCGGGACGTCGGGCGCAGGATCGCCCTCGCCATGGAGTCGGCCACCCGCCCCCTCGAGGGCGCGGTGCAGGAGGTGCGGTCGATGTCCTTCGGCGGCGTCGGCACGGCCCTGGCCGCGAACGGGGTCGGTTTCCACCCCCAGGTGACCCGGATGGAGGTGGCCCTGCCCGCGGTACGCCAGTTGCTCGGGTCCACGCCGACGGTGCCGGTCGAGTTCTCGAAGGCCTTCTTGCAGACCGCTGCGGGTGCCCGGCCGCCCGACGTGATGCTCGCCCTGCTGCAACCGAAGGTGCTCGACTTCGCCGCGGCGGGCGCGCGCACAGGGATGGTGGCGGCCCCGAACATGGCCGTCACCGAGATCGCGCGCAAGGCCGGCCCGATCGCCGGCGGACCCTTCCCGCCGCGGCCCCAGGACCTGTTCACCGAGGACGCCAAGCTCTTCGGGGTGGTCCCGCTCCGCCGCATCGTCTCCGTCATCACCTCGCGCCCGGAGATCACGTGGTCCGACGTGGACGGCGCGCCGTCCGCGAAGCTGACGTGGCGGGAGAAACTGTCGACGGCCGCGGAGCCCTTCCACCCGAAGACCCCCACCTCGTCGGTGTTCCTGGAAGTGGTCTCGAACACCGTCGGCAACCGGCCCGACCTGCGAACAACGGGCGAGGTCACGGACTTCACCCTGGAGATCCCCCGACGCAGCGACGCCCTGGTCGTCCTCACCTTCACCAAGGTGCGTTTCACCGCCCACTCCGGCGAGCGTCCCGGCCTCACCTTCGACCTGGCGGACGCCCGGCTCGCGGGGAAGCTGAACTTCGTCAGGACGCTGGCGGAGAAGATTCCGCAGGCCGGGCGCGGTGGACCGCGGATCGAGATGTCGGCGGTACGGATAAGGGCGACGTACGCGATCGCCGTACCCACGCTTGGCATGGGGCTCTTCACCCTCCAGAACCTCGCCGTCCACATCAGCCTCACCCTGTCGCTGGAGAACCGGCCCATCGAGATCGACTTTTCCTTCGCCACGCGGGAACGGCCGTTCCTGGTGACGGTCTCCGGGTTCGGCGGCGGCGGTTACCTGGAGCTCGGTGTGAGCGCCGGGGAACCCGACGGAGGGCTGCAACGCTTCGTCGGCGGCATCGAGTTCGGCGCCAGTGTCGCCATGAACTTCGGCGTCGCGGCCGGCGAGGTTCACGTCTTCGGAGGCGTCGTCTTCGTCAAGAAGGGCGACGACATCGAGATCACCGGCTACCTGCGGATCGGCGGCAGTGTGTCGGTGCTGGGACTCATCAGGGTGTCGGTGGAGTTGATGCTCAGCCTCACCTACGACGTGGAGCGCAACGAGCTGCACGGCTCCGCCCGGCTCGTCATCAGCGTTGACCTCACCTTCTGGTCCACCTCCGTGACGCTCGAATGCCACAAGAGTTTCCAGGGCCCCAGCCTCGGCCTCGCTCCGGAAGAGGCCCTGTCCGGCGCGTCCACGGCTCCGCGGGCATCGTCCGTCGAGGCCGCGCTGGGACCCCAGGGCCAGTCGTTCCCGTGGCAGACGTACTGCCAGGCCTTCGCGTGAGGAGTGCCCCGTGCCGGTGACCGATGCGCAGCGACAGTTCGTCTGGACCCCGATCCCGGCCGGGCGGGCCGGGCCGGTATCCGGTCACTCCGCTCCGATGGCGCGGCTGTCCGTGCTGCTGACGCCCCGACTGCTCGGGCCGCCGGGGAACAGGAAACTGTCGGACTTCGGGATGCAGGCCTGGCCGCAGCGGCTGTCCGCGGTGCGGTTCGACATCTTCCGCGGCACACAGCTCGTCACCTCCCACCGGGTCCCCCATGTCACGCCCGACGGGAAGGAGGTCGCGTTCTCGACGACGCAGCAACTGTCCGCCTGGCAGGCGCTGTTCACGGGCGACACTCCGGTACGCCCGTATCAGCCGACCTCCTATGCCGGACGCGACGTCCGCGAGTTCCCCGCCTCCGAGGCCGCCACGGAGGTGCGCAACGCCTACACGGCCACGGCCGGCACGCATCTGGAGTACGACGGCAGGGTCCCGGAGGCCGACCCCGAGCTGCGGGCGGCGCTGGGCCGGGTCACGACGATGTGGCAGACCGCTCTCGGCCCGCTGGACGGTGCGACGGCGGACCCGTCCGTGCACCGGTCGGCGATCGCCGAGGCGTACGCCTTCTACCGTCGCGACGAGGCCGCGTTCAGCGCGCCCACACCACCTGCGAAGGCGGCCGTGCGCGACTTCCACGACACCGTCGCCCGGCTCGCCGACCATCCGATGCTGCTGCGCGCGCTCGGGCTGCTGATCGACCTGGCGGTCCCGGCCGCCCAGCTGGCCGAGGGAGACGTCAAGGAGCTGCGGGTCGTCCCGCGATGGCCGAATCCCGACAGCTCCCCGCCCCCCGGCTGGACCGGCGCCGCGCAGAACGACCTGTCGCCGAAGACCGCCTACGTCCTGGACGGGAAGCGCTTCGTCGCCGCTTCACTGACCCGACCGGGGGCCACCGAGTTCAAGCGGGGCATGCTGCCCCTGGCCGGTGCCGGTGTGGCACCGTCAGCCAATCCGCGGTACGAGGTGATGCCCTTCGACGTGGACGGGGCCGTCCTGCGGATGGTCGGTGCCGCCCAGTCGGACCGCGCCCGGGCGCCGTCGGAGGACGCGACCGACCTGGGCGCGATGCCCGCCCTGCACTCGATGGGCTTCGCCCTGGTGGAGCGGGACCGCGGGCCCGAGCATCGCAAACAGGTGCAGAGGGCGCAGCAACGGGCCACGGCCGACGGCCTCACCACCCTGCCGCTGACGGCGGATTCGCTCCTGGGTGGCTATCGGATGGACATCTACGACGTGACGACCGACCAGTGGTACTCGCTGTGCCGGAGGCGGGTGCGCTACACGATCGGCGGGGTGTCGATCGGTCAGGAGTCGGCTGACGGCCGCCGTGGCCTGTTGGAGGAGGGGTACGTGCGTCCCGATCCGGCGGTCACCGGGGCCGGGGCGCAGGACGCGCTGTACATCCACCAGGCCGTGGCGAGATGGGACGGTTGGAGCCAGGTGGCGGAACGGCCCGAGCGGGTCGCCGACACGGGCGACGAGATGGCCGCGCCGACCGACCCTCCGCCGTTCGAGGCGGTCGTCGAGTGCGACCCGGGGTCGTTGCCGCGGCTGCGGTTCGGCCGTAAGTACCGGCTACGTGTCCGGATCGCCGACCTCGCCGGCGGCGGACTCCGCTCCGACGAGGCCGGGCCCGAGGAGGAGCAGTCGGAGCTCTTCACACACCACCGCTTCGAGCCACTGCTGCCACCGGAGCTGGTGCCGACCCGTGCGCTGGCCGACGGCGAGACCCTGGATCGCATGGTGATCCGCAGCGACCGCGGCATGTCGGTCGGCGACTACGCGACCGCGCACGGGCATCGCGCCTTCGACCTGCGCCACCTTCTGGCGCCCAAGTGCTCGCTGGAGCTGGCCATCCACCACGACCGCACGTTCGACGCCGCCCTCGGTCCCGACGTGACGACCGCGAAGGTGAAGGAGTTCTTCGAGATCGCCAAACGGGCGGACCGCGAGGTGTCCCACATCCCCGGGGCACAAGTCGTGGGAGCCGAGCCCGGGTCCGGTGTCGCCGCCCCGTACGTCGTCCTCCCCGAGACGGGCGTCGTCCTGCCGTGGCTGCCCGACCCGGCCGGCTCACACATCGCCCTGAACCCCCGGCCCCGGCCCGTCGACCCGGACACGGGGAAGTTCGGAACGGTCGTCGGGGACAAGAGGACCGCGGTCTGGAAGGGCACCTGGCCGACGTACGGGCCGATCGCCCTGCGCCTGGTGGACGCCCCTTCCGGCTGCACCATCACCCGGTCCCCGGACCACCGCGTCTTCACGGTCGCCCTCGGGCCCGCCGAAGAGGTGACGTTCGACATCCCGTCGTGCCCGGGGGACCGAGGCGTCCAGCTGTTCGGCATCGTCGCCTGGCTGGGCATCGACCCCGGCAACCCGAGCGCGCCGGAGTTCCAGCACATCACCCGCGGCCGCAATCGCCTCGTCACACCTCCCCGAACCGTCACCCTCGTCCATGCCGTACAGCGGCCGCGGTCGGACCCCACCGGGCGGCTGACCGCCCACCGGAACGCCGGGGACACCGGCACCGCCCTCCTCACGGACCATCTGGAGATCCACATCGCCAGCACCGGGCGGCTTGACCTGCGCGCCGAGTGGACCGACCACGAGGACCTTCCGCCGGCGAAGCCGACGCCGCAGAAGCGGACGGCGTTCGTCGGCTCGTACGACGTCAAGCGGGCCCCCCAACACGAGGCGTTCCCCGCGATCCGCCAGGAGTTCGGCGACACCCGCCGCCGGCACGTCACGTACCACGCGACCGGGGTCTCACGCTTCCAGGACTGCTTCGCCCGCGCCACGGCGGCGGATCCCGGGGCCTGCCTCGCCGGCGGAACCCTGGGCGTCACCGATGTACCGAGCTCGGCCCGCCCACCCGCGCCGAAGCTCCTGTACACCGTGCCGACCTTCCGCTGGACCCAGACGAACGACGGGCAGCGATCGCTCACCCGGTGGCGCCACGGCGGCGGGCTGCGGGTCCTCCTCGAACGCCCCTGGTACACCTCCGGGGACGACGAGAGGCTGGCCGTCCTCACATGGCCCGGCCCCGTGGCCCCCGCCGACGTGCTGAAGTACATAAGCACCGCGGGACGTGACCCGATCCGGGAAACCGGCGTCCCGCCGGCGGTCCTGACCGAGGCCCATGTCAATGCACCACGGGGCGGCGAGCGAGCGGAGCTGCCGGAACTGCAGCGCTCGCTGGACCTGATCGCGTACCCGGTCCAGTTCGACGAACAGGCCGACCGCTGGTTCGCCGACATCGACCTGTCTCCGCTCGTCACCGCCTCCTACTTCCCGTTCGTACGGCTGGCCCTGGCCCGCTACCAGTCCCACACCGTCGAAGGGGTCCCGTCGCTGTCGCCCTCGGTCCAGACGGAGCCCGTGCAACTCCCACCCCACCGACGCCTCGTCGTCACAAGGACGCCGGGCCACGGCACCGTGGTCGTCGACGGTCTCGGCCCCTCCGGCCCCCGGCCGAACATAGTCCGCACCGAACTGCAGGTACGGGACACCGCCGGGCGCGGCAGCGCGGGCTGGACCACCATCTTCCGCACCTCCGGCGCCCTGGGGCAGGTACGCGGCCTCGACCTCCCCGACACCGGCAATCGGCCCCAGCGCATCGTCGTCCAGGAGTTCGAGACGCATCCCCCTTCCACGAGCGAGGCGGGATCAGCGGTCGAGGGGACAGGACGGCTGGTCCACGCCGACATCGTTCCCCTGGGAGTGTGGTGACATGGTCGACCCGATATTCCAGATGCTGCCGGTGTCGGGCCCGCTGCGGCTCCCGCCCGGCGTCACCGGCGACCAGGTGGCCTTCCACGTGGGGGCGCAGGCGTCGGCCATGTTCCTCCGCCTCATTGCCGTGGGTCCGGACTGCGCACCGCCCGGCGAGGTGGCGCCGACCATCGAACTGCGCGCCGGCGTGGGGGAGTTCGCCGTGGTACCACGCTCCCCGGAAGCGGTACCGATTCACGACGAGACGTTGTTCGAGGTGGCCACCGCGGCCTGGAGCCGCGAACCGCGGGACGTGTTCCTGGTGCAACTGGACATTTCCAAGTCGGCCGACCGGCCCTGGCACGTGCGGATCACCAACAACGCGCCGAGGGAGCTCTCCTTCGTGTGGGTGGCGTCGGATCTCGAGGAGGACACCCTTCAGCCGCGGATATCCATGCAGCGGTCCCATGGACGGACGGCTCCGGCGGGAGCTCCGATGCAGGACATCAAGGTCGACATCGGCAACGTCGGCCCCGGCACCCTGAACCTGACCAATGTGGCCGGTACCGACATGGGAGGTGGCTTCACCCTGGACGAGGTGACGCCGACCATCCCGCCGAACGGATGCGGTCATCTCGTCATCAAGGTCGCCCCCGTCACGCACCTGTCGTCCGGTGGCCAGTCGGACCTCGCCACGGACTTCGTCCTGAAGTGCAACGCCCGCGACACGGAGGAGAAGACGCTGCACCTCACACGCTTCGAGAAGACCGAGAAGGAGAGCAGCAAGGACGGCAAGGACATGAAGGACAAGGACGGCAAGGAGGTCAAGGACAAGGAGGGCAAGGACACACCGCACGAGCTCCAGATGGTGCCGGCCCCCTTCCCCCAGCCGGTCGGCCCGGTCCCGGCCTGGACCGGTACGGACTCCTCGCACGTCCACTTCATCCCGTCCGAGCTGCGCCCCGACCTGTCGACCAGCGCCCTCGCCCACGAGGACCAGTGACCCCAGGACGGCGGAGGTCGGTATGTGGCTGGTGCTGTGCGACCGCGAGGACCAGGCGGCGCGCTGGGTGGGCACGGAGCTGAGGGAGCGCGGTCTCGACCCGGTGGAGCTCGTCGACTCCGGGACACTGACGCGCTCGGTGCGGTCCGTGCACCGCATCGAGGAAGACCGGGCGAGCTTCGAGATCACCCTTCCCGACGGTCGCACCCTCGCGAGCGACGACGTCGAGGGCGTGCTCAACCGGCTCACATACGCGCCCGTCGAGCATCTCGTCTTCGCCTCGGAGGCCGACACACGCTACGCCGTGGCGGAGGTGAGCGCGCTCGTGCTGAGCTGGCTCCAGTGCCTCGCCCCCGTCACGGTCAATCGCCCCAGCCCCCTGGGTCTGTGCGGCGCCTGGCGGTCCCCCGCCGAGTGGAGCGTGCTCGCGGCCGGGGCGGGGTTGCCCGTGGCACCACTGCGGCTGTCCAGTGAGGGCGGCACGACGGCGACCACGAAGGCAGCGGCCCGCACCGTGGTGGTGCTCGGTGAACACGTCTTCGGCTGCGGGGCGATCCCTGCTCTCCGCCCTGCGTGCCGACGGCTCGCCCGGGCGGCCGGTGCCGACCTCCTGGGTGTCGACCTGGAGCTCGACGAGAAGCACGGCGCGCGTTTCGCCGGGGCGACGCTCCTGCCCGATCTGCGGATCGCGGGCACCGCTCTCGTCGCCCGCCTGCACGCGTACCTGACCCGGCTGCCCGCGAGGCCGTGGTGATCGTCGTCTGCGGCATCGCGAGCGAGGTGCCGATCGCGATGGTCACCGATGCGCTGCGCCGCCAGGGCCTGCCGTACACCGTGCTGCACCAACGCCGTTTCCTGGACTCTCCCCTGGACATCGAGGTCGAGGGGACCGAGGTGCGCGGCCGGCTGCGGTGCGACGGCCGGACCGTCCCGTGCTCCACGGTGACCGGCATCTACACACGGCTGATGGACTGGCGGCTGCTGCCCGGGATGCTCGAGGCCGGCCCGGAGACACAGCGGCACTGCCACACATGGCACGAGACCCTCCGCAGCTGGATCGAGATCGCGCCGGGATGCGTGATGAACCGTTCCTCCGCGACGGCGGCGAACGGGTCCAAGCCCTACCAGGCCCAGCTGATCCGCCTGGCCGGCTTCCGGGTCCCGGAGACCCTGGTCACCGACGACCCGGACCTCGCCCTGGCCTTCCGGGCCCGCCACGGTCAGGTGATCTACAAGTCGATCAGTGGGGTGCGGTCGATCGTGCACCTCCTGGACGACGAGGCCGTCGACCGGCTGCCGCTCATCCGGTCGTGCCCCGTGCAGTTCCAGCGCTACGTGCCCGGTGTCGATGTCCGGGTGCACATGGTGGCCGGCGAGCCCTTCGCCACCCGCATCGACAGCGACCGGGTGGACTACCGCTACGCCGGCCGGTACGGCGGCCGGGTCGAACTCACCCCGTGGGACCTGCCCGAGGACCTGGCACGGCGCTGCACGGACCTCGTCAACCGGCTCGGTCTGGTGCTCGCCGGGATAGACCTGGTCCTCGCCGACGACGGCGAGGTCCACTGCTTCGAGGTCAACCCGAGTCCGGCCTTCAGCTACTACGAGGACCACACCGGCCAGCCCATCTCACAGGCGATAGCCCACGCCCTCGCACGCGGGCTCTCCGCGCCCGCCCGCACACACGTCCCCGAGGGGCTCCCTGCTGAACACCCGTCTCCAGGCGAAGACCCATCGGATCGTCCCGTTGCCGGACCGGCCCGCCGAACCGCGTGACGGCGAGCGGCTGAAGGAGGCGCCCCAGCAGGCGATCCTCCTGGCGCCCGCCGCCCTCCCCGTACCGTTGCGCCCTGTGGTCGATCGACGACAGGGCGGCGGCGAGAGCGGTGGCCGGGCCAAGCGCTCCGCAGGCCCGTTGCGGGAGCGGTACGGGCCGTGGGCGTGGGCACCCGTGCGCGGGCTCGTACCTCGGCGTCAGTGGAGAGCGCCCTTCTGGATGCGGTCGCGGAGTTCGCGTCGCCCGCTCAGCCCGAGGCGGCTGTACATGTTGCCGAGGTGGTACTCGACCGTCGCCGCGCCCAGCCTGCAATGCCTCCGGCATGCGGTGCGCACCGCCCTGTGCCCGGGCGACCGTCGCCTTTCCGGTGCTCACCGTCGGCATGGAGAACTTGGGGCGATCCGCAGTGTCCACTCCTCCGCGGCACCCAGCACCGCCTGGCAATGCTCCCAGTCCCCGCATCCTGCGGGTACGCACCCACCGGCTGCGGGAGCCACGGATACCGAGAGACGATGGGAAGCGCCACGTCCCCCGCCGCAGCAATGTGGTGATCATCGTGGCGCCGGCGGAAGGAGCAGCTGGACATGGGTGCAGACGGGTTCCGGGCCGATCTCGGTCCCGCCGGACGTGCGGAGCTGGGCCCTTCGCCGCCGGGCGGGCTGCTGGACGTACTGGGTGTGGCAGCGGTCGTGCTCGACGCGGACGGGCGGATCGTGTTCTGGAGCCCGCAGGCCCAGGCGCTGCTGGGATACAGCGCCGAGGAGGCGCTCGGCCGGTTCGCCGCCCAGCTGCTCGTGGCCGACGAGCACATCGACCTGGTCCTCCGCCTGTTTGCCCAGGTCATGGAGGGTGACGGGACCTGGGCGGGCGTCTTTCCCGTGCGGCACAGGGACGGCGGCCTGCGGCTGCTGGAGTTCCGCAACATGCGGCTCCTGGATGACCGCGGTGATCTGTACGCTCTGGGGCTGGCCACCGACCAGGCGACGCTGCGGCGGGTGGAGCGTGACCTGGCGCTGTCCGTGCGGCTGGTCGACCAGTCCCCGATCGGGCTGGCCGTCCTGGACACCGACCTGCGGTACGCGATGGTCAACCCGGCTCTGGAGCGGATCAACGGCCTTCCCGCCGAGGAACACCTCGGCCGGACTGTGCGAGAAGCGCTGCCGTTCCTCGACGTCCACAGCATCGAATCCGCGATGCGGCAGGTCCTGGCCACCGGTAGGCCGCTGGTGGACCAGTACACCGTGGGCCACACCAGCGCTGACCCCGGTACCGAGCATGCCTGGTCGGTGTCCTACTACCGGCTGGAGGATCCCGGCGGGAAGGTGCTGGGAGTCGGTATCTCGGTGGTGGACGTCACCGACCGGCACCGTACGGCCCTGGAAGCCGACCGTGCCCGACATCGGTTGGCTGTGGTCGCGGACGCCTCCGTGCGCATCGGCACCACGCTGGACCTGGAGCAGACCGCCCGTGAGCTGGCGGACGTCGCGGTCCCCGAGCTCGCCGACATGGCCGCCGTGGACGTTCTCGATTCCGCCCTGACCGGCCACCGCACCACTGCCGCCGCGCACGGACCGGCGCTTTTCCGCGCCCTGGCCGTCGCCGCCGCCTACCCCACCGACATCACCTCTGCCGCCGACCCCCCCGGTGAAGTGGCCCGCTACGAAGCCGACCGCCTGGTCACCCGGGCCGTCAATACGAGCCGGCCCGTCATGGTGCCCCACGTGGAGGAAGCCGACCTGTCTCTCATCGCCCGTGACCCCAGGGCCGCGGCCATGCTGGCCCGGGCAGGCGTGCACTCCTACCTGGCCGTGCCCCTCGTGGCACGCGGTGAGGTCCTCGGCGCCCTCGACCTCGTACGCGCACGCAACCCGCAGCCCTTCACCGAGGACGACGCCACCCTGGCCTCCGAGCTGGCCGCCCGCGCCGCCGTCTGCATCGACAACGCCCGCTGGTACCAGCGTCAGCGCGACACCGCCCTCACTCTCCAGCGCAGCCTCCTCCCCGAGCCGCCACCGCCCCTGTACGGCCTGCAAGTCGCCTCCCGGTACCAGCCCGCCGGCGCCGCCGGCGAGGTCGGCGGCGACTGGTACGACGTCCTGCCCCTGCCCGGGGACAGGACCGCACTCGTCGTCGGCGACGTCATGGGCAGCGGCATCAACGCCGCGACCACCATGGGGCGCCTCCGCACCGCCACCCAGACCCTCGCCGGACTCGGCCTCGCGCCCAAACAGGTGCTCCGCAACCTGGACAGGATCACCGCCGGACTGGACCCCTACATCGCCACCTGCACCTACGCGCTCTACAACCCCCACGCCGCGCAATGTCACATCTCCACCGCCGGACATCTGCCACCCGTCCACATGCGGCCCGGACACGCCCCCACCCTGCTCGACCTGCCCACCGGCGCCCCCTTGGGCGTGGGCGGCGTCCCTTTCCGCACCACCGCCGTCGACCTCGGCCCCGGCGACCAGCTGGTCCTCTACACCGACGGGCTGGTCGAGACCCGTGACCAGGACATCGACACCCGCCTCGGCGTCCTGCTCTCCCTCCTCGACGGCCCGCACCGCAGCCTGGAAGACACGTGCGACCACCTCCTGGAGGCCCTCCGCCGCCCGGACGATCACGACGACGTCGCCCTGCTCATCGCCCGTGTCCGCCGCTGACACGTGGTGCTCGCCGCCAACGGGGGCACGGGCCGGCCTTGCTCAGCCGGTCCCAGCGGCGTACAGGTGCTGCCGCACCCGGACGGGACGTCCCCGAGACCGGAACCGAGCAGTGGCTTCCTGCCCCTGCGCGCCCATTGGTCCCGACAACCGGCCTCCACACCACCGTGGATCGGCCATGGGGCCGCACCCTGGAGTCGGCGTTCTGCTGGACGCCGAGCTAGGCGATGCCGGCGCTGAGCATGCCGGAGACGAGCTCGTCGAAGGTGAGGATCTGCGCTCGCGCATTACCCAACGGGTCGTCCCGTATGGTTAAGCATATGACGCTTCCCAGCGCCCCCCGTGGGCGTCCCCGAGACAGCCGTGCCCATCACGCAATCCTGACCGCCACGACCGAGCTGGTGAGCGAACTCGGCTACGCCGCCACCTCCATCGGAGCGGTGGCGGCTCGGGCCGGCGTCGGCAAGGACACTGTCTATCGGCGCTGGTCCAGCAAGGCAGAGTTGGTGTACGAAGCGGTCTTCACCGAGACCGAGGCGGCCCCGGTACCGGACACCGGCACGCTGGTCGGTGATCTCACTGCGCTGCTGGAAGCCCTCATCGAGGAATTCTCCGCCCCCGCCGCAGTGGCAGCCTTGCCGGGCCTGCTGGCGGACTTTGCCGCCGACCCGGCTCTGCAGGCCCGCATCCGGAGCCAGTTCCTGGCCCCGGCCAAGGACCGCTTGGTGCCGATCTTCGAGCGAGCCGTGCAGCGCGGGGAGGCCCACCCCGGCCTGCCGGACGACCTGGTCCTGGACATGCTGGCCGGAGCCGTCTTCTTTCACATCGGCCTGGTGGGCGAGCAGCCCACCCCGCGGCTTGCCGCACAACTGGCGGCTATTGTCGGCCGCGGGATCGAGCTCCGATGAACGCGTGGTTCCTCACCGCCGGCACAACGGCCGGCGCGGTCGCCGCCGTCCATGTCATAGCGGGCGGCCGGGATGTGGTCCGGCCTCTGCTGGAAGGCAATCTTCCGGACGAGCCTCGCCGTGTCCTGCACGCGGTCTGGCACATGGTCACCGCCGATCTGATCCTCGCGGCCGCCGTCCTGATCTGGCTGGCCTTGGGCGACCGCCCCGGTGGGGAAACCATCGCCTGGCTGCTGGCCGCCCACTTCGTCGCCTACTCGGGCGTCTTTCTCGCTCTGTCCTTGGCGACCAACTGGTCGAGGCCGTTGCTGCGGCTGCCGCAATGGATGCTGCTGCTGCCGGTGGCGATGCTGTCAGCAGCAGGAGCAGCGTGAACCCCCAGCTCCGTCACCGCAGCAGGCCGGCACCACGGTGGCCGGCAGGTTTCTGCGCCTGCGGATCACACCGGAAAATGAGCGACAGAGCCCCCTGTTACGGTGGCCCGATGGCATCGGTCAAGCAGTTCCAAGTCACCTTCGACTGCGCGGAACCCGAGCGCGTCGCCCGTTTCTGGTGCGAGGTGCTCGGGTACGTCGTACCGCCCCCACCGGAGGAGTTTGCCACGTGGGACGACTTCAAGCGCGCGCAGCCGCCTGAGGACCGGGGGTCATGGTTCGCATGCGTCGATCCCTCAGGTGTGGGCCCGCGGCTGTACTTCCAGCGCGTTCCCGAAGGCAAGGCCGTCAAGAATCGGTTGCATCTCGACGTGCGGGTCGGCACCGGACTCGTGGGTGAAGAGCGCCTGGCCACGCTTGAAGCCGAATGCGCCCGGCTGGTCGCGCTCGGCGCGGTACGCGTGCGGCTACTCCCCGCCGATGACGACAACGAGTCGTGCATCGTGCTGCAGGACATCGAGGGCAACGAGTTCTGTCTCGACTGAGCCTCCTCCGAGACGGCGAGGCGGGGAGCCGTCTCCCTTCGGGCCGCTGGCGAAGGTGGTCCCACAGGGAGCGGGAGTTGTCCCGTGAGGGCGAGGTGGAAGTCGGGCGCCGCCGTGTGTCGCGGTGGCGGTGGGAACGCCGTCGCCCTTCAGATGGCATTGGCGCGAAGGATCTCCCAGGCCTTCGTCCGTACGAAGACGTGTCCGCACATCTTCGACCGCTTTTACAAGGCCGACGCGGCCCGTACCGCTCGGCGGGCAGTGGCCTGGGACTGGCGATCACCCTGGAGAACGTCAGGCTGCGCGGCGGGACGATCCGCGCGGGGAACCTGACGGGGGCGGCGCCGTCTTCACCGTCGAGATACCGCTGCACACCGAAGGGGAGGGCGTGTGAGGCAGGGGCACAGCCGTCGCCGGGCGGTCGCCGGGCCGGTGGCAGCCCTGCTGCTCGCCGGTTGCGGTGTCCAGGAGACCGACGTCATCGAGGCGGGCGGTCCCGCCGGCGTCCAGGTCTTCGGCAACGCCGGCCATGACGCGCTGCTCTTCTTCCGGGCACCGCACGGAGACCTGAGCCCCGTGATCCGCATCTTCGCACCTGCGGACTCCTTCGGGAACGAGGGCGGGAAGACCGAGGGACCGGCTCAGCCCGTGACGACGGAAATGGCGATCTCCGCCCTGCTCAGCGGCCCGGGCCAGGCCGACGAGGCCGCCGGGCTCGGCACCTCGCTGCCCCGGGTCACTGCCGATGGCGTCCGGGTCCGGCTTTCCCCGGAGGGAGAGGTCACGATGAGCCTTCCCCTCGCCCTGGGCGGACTGGACGCGACGGCTCAGCGCCAGTTGATCTGCACCGCCGCCTGCAGCAAGGACCGCGACGGCCGGGTCACGGTGCGGATGACGGGCCAGGACGGCGTAACGGCGACCGGCACCTGTGGCCTCGACCTCAACACCGGATCTTCCCCCGCTCCCGTCGAAACCGGAATCCGTGCCACACCGACCGACCGGACCGGCTAGACAGGGAACGGGCACCCCCAAGAAGTCCATCTTCAGCCGGCTCAGTGAGGCCGATGCTGGCCGTGCCCCGAGTCGGTCGGCGCTCAGCCATCTCGACCGTTGCGGACATACGGCGGTGCTGGTGAGGCCGCGGCTTGTCGCCCCATCGGAGCAAGCCCGAAGCCTCTCCATCTGGCGGTCGTGCCGTCCGGATGCCGGCACGACGGGTGATCCGACATCGCTCCAGTGTCGCCGGCGGAGGTTTCCGGCACTGGTGACTGGCAGAAAAAGTCTCCCACGATGGAGGGAAATCTGTCATGGCGAGACTAGACATGGCCTGCTGAGGGGGCTAGGGTTTTGCCGAAGTCAGAGATCGAAGTGACGCGGCAGAGGACGAACTGCCGCGCATGCAAGTCCGAGCAGGAGCGGCACGGCGGCGGAGTGGTGGGGCCGGAAGGCAGACAGGGTCCCCTCACTGGTCGCCGGGCCGGACGGCCCTCGGGGCCGTGAGCAGTACCGCAGTTCAGCAGCACGCATCAGAAAGAAGAAGGAAGAAGGAGGCAGACGCCATCAGAGGATCGCCCGGGTGAGGAAGCTACACCGCCCGGGTACCGCAAGACCCCGGATTGGAAGGTGGTCCCCGGTCACGCAACCGCGATCCCCGCATGCCCGGCCTCTCAGGCCGATCTGCGGAACAAGAAGGCCGACACCGCAGCAAGTCGGCAGATGGTGTTGAAATCCCTCGGGGCCCTGGTTGCCGTACGTGACGGCGCGTACGCCGAGCGGCGCGCCGGGCGGCCGGGTACGGAGACGGTGAAGGTGTGCTCGGTGCCGTCGAGGGCGACGGT
>NZ_JBEPEL010000098.1:0-25503 GCF_040300825.1 Streptomyces sp. NPDC000229 | reverse complement strand
ACGATGCGGGCCCCCGCCCGGCCCGAACCGCCCGCCCCGCCCGACCCCCCCGCCCCGGCCCGCGGCCGCCGGGGCCCGGCGACGGGCGCGGCCCCAGGCCCGAGCGGGGGCACGCTCCCGGACACCGGCCAGGACGCCGCCGGCGCGGACACCGGCACCGGCACCGGCACGGGCCCCGGCACCGGCATGGGCGGCGATCCCGGCCGGGGCGGGGAGGGGAGCCGCGCGCCCGGCCGGACGGCCGCCACCCTGGACGCTCTCGCGTCGCTGCTCGCGCCGGAGGACACGTACGGCCTGTGGACCGTCGCGCGGCAGGTGGCCGACTCCGACCGCCCCCTCGCCCGCCGCATCTGGCTGCGCGCCCTCGACGGCCGCCCCTGCCTGCTCGAACTGTCCGGCGGGGCGGGAAAGCTGCACGGCGCTGTGGTGGAGCCCGGGGCGGGGCCCGTGGCCGCGGCGGCCGACCGGTTGCCGAACGGGGTCTGCTCCCTGGACCGGCTCGGGCGGATCATGTTCGTCAGCCGCAGCGGTGAGACCCTCCTCGGCCGCGGGGGGCCCGAGCTCGTCGGGCGGAGTCTGTGGGAGGCCCTGCCGTGGCTCGGGCGGCCCGCGTACGAGGACAACTTCCGGGCCGCCCTCCTCTCCGACGAGCCCGTCCACTTCATGGCCCACCGGGACACCGACGGGTGGCTGGCGGTCTCCCTCTACCCCGGACACGAGGGCCTGACCATGACCCTCGCCGCCGCCGAGCAGCCGGCGTACACACCCGGATCCGTGGTCGAACCCGGCGCCGGACTCGGCTCCCCGGCCGACCGCGCGTCGATGCTGTACCGCCCGGTCGCCCTCGCCATCGCGCTCACCGAGGCCGTCACCGCCCGCCAGGTGTCCGCCGTGGTCACGGAGGAGCTGCTGCCCGCGTTCGGCGGCCGTCAGCTGGCGATCTACCTGCTGAACGAGCGCCGGCTCCACCTCGCGTGGGAGACCGGCTTCCCCCAGGGGTTCCTCGACCGCTTCGACGGCGTCGGGCTCGACGCCCGGCTGCCCGGTGTCGAAACCCTCACCACCGGCCGCCCGATCTTCTTCGAGTCCATGCAGCGGCTGGCCGACGCCTACCCCGGCATCCCCATGGACGCCCACGTCGGCGCCCGCGCCTTCCTGCCCCTCATCGCCTCGGGCCGCCCGGTCGGCTCCTGCATCCTGGGCTTCGACCAGCCCCGCGGCTTCAGCCCCGAGGAACGCACCGTCCTCACCGCCCTCGCCG
Organism: Streptomyces sp. NPDC000229; assembly: GCF_040300825.1. Classification (NCBI taxonomy): domain Bacteria; kingdom Bacillati; phylum Actinomycetota; class Actinomycetes; order Kitasatosporales; family Streptomycetaceae; genus Streptomyces; species Streptomyces sp. NPDC000229. Next base: position 24,242 of record NZ_JBEPEL010000098.1, on the reverse strand, counting down.
GTCTGATCGCGCAGGCCCTCCAGCGCGCCCGGCGCTACGACTCCGAGGCGGCCCTGGCCCGGGGCCTCCAGGACGCCCTGCTGCCGCACCGGCTGCCCCGGCTCGACGGCGTCGACACCGCGGGCCGCTACCTGCCCGGCACCCAGGGCATGGAGGTCGGCGGCGACTGGTACGACGTCATCGACACCGGCCGCGGCATCGCCCTGATCATCGGCGACGTCCAGGGACACGGCGTCGCCGCCGCCGCGACCATGGGCCAGCTGCGCAGCGCCGTACGCGCCTTCGCGCTCAGCGGGCACGACCCCGAGGAGGTGCTGAGCGGAACGAACCGGCTGCTCATCGACCTCGACGCGGGTCAGTTCGCCACCTGCTGCTACATCGTCCTCGACGCGGCCACCGGCATCACCCGAGCCGTCCGCGCCGGACACCTCCAGCCCCTGCTGCGTCACCCGGACGGCACAACGGAGGTCCTCGAACTCCCCGGCGGGGTGGTCCTCGGCGTCGACCCCGAGGCGTCGTACCCGGTCACCGAACTGCGGCTCGCGCCCGGCGACGTCCTCGCCCTGTTCACGGACGGGCTCGTCGAAGAGCCCGGGACCGACATCGACCTGGGCATCGAACGGCTGCGCGGCGCCTTCTCCGGAATCGGCACGCTCCCCCTCGCCGACACCGCCGAACGGCTCATCCGCGAGGCCCGGGCGGCGGGTGACCGGCCCGACGACATCGCCCTGCTCCTCGCCGCCCGCTCACCCGACGGCGCGCCCGGCCGGATCCGTACGGCATGAACGCGGTTGTGCCGCACCGAGCGCCGACCGACCATGAGGAGAAACACGAAGGCAGGTGCCATGAGCGCGGTGTACGCGGCCGAGGGTGCCGACTTCCGCGGCCCCCTCGACGTCACGAAAGCGGCGACGGCCGTCCTGGACGCCGACGGAACCGTCGTCGGCTGGGGCCCGGCGGCCCATGCCCTGCTGGGCTACCCGCCCCAGGAGGCGGTCGGCCGCCCCATCGGCACCCTCATCGTGGACCGCCCCGGCGAATACCACATGGCCACGCCCCTGCCCGGCGCGGCGCAGGCCCGGCACCAGGTGCTCCACATGCGCCACCGGGACGGCCACATCATCCGGGTGGCGACCGCGACGCTCCCGCTGTCGAACGCCGGCACCGGCCCCGCCCGGCTGCTCGCGGTGGCCGACGCGGACGAGACGGAGCGGTGGGAGGCCCTGCAGTCGATGCTCCGGGGCCTGGCCACCCAGTCGCCCGTCGGCCTCGCCATCTACGACACCGACCTGCGGGTCGTGTGGACCAACCACGCCCTCTACCAGGAGATGGGCACCTTCCAGTACGCCGGGCTCGGCCCCGACGAGATGGTCGCCCACGGCAAGATCCTCACCGACGGCCACCCCGGCACGCTGGAGGAGGCCATGCGCCGGGTGATCGCCACCGGCGAGCCCGTCATAGAACTCCACTACAGCGGCCGCCCGCCCGCCGACCCCGAGCACGACCACGTCTGGTCCTGCTCCTACTACCGGCTCCAGGACGCCGACGGACGCCCGCTGGGGGTGTGCGAGGAGACGGTGGACATCACCGCCCGCTACCTCGCCCAGCAGCGCCTCGACCTCCTCGTGCGGGCCGGCGGCCGGGTCGGCACGTCCCTGGACATGACCCGTACCGCGCAGGAACTCGCGGCCGTCGCCGTCCCGCAGTTCGCCGACGGCATCACCGTCGACCTCCTCGACGTCGTCCTGGAGGGCGAACAGCCGACCCCCGGCACCGCGACCGCACGGCGCGTCGTACGTGTGTGGGAAGGACCCTCCGACAGGGACGGCAGCGCCCGGCCGGCCCGCCCCCGGCCGGTCGACTGCCCGCCGGACTCGCTCCAGGCCCGCTGCCTGGCCGCCGGCCACCCGGTCCTGGAAGGCCCGGCAGGCCCGGACGACGCACACTCCCGCCTCGCCGTGCCGCTGCGCACCGAGGGTGCCCCGCTGGGCGTGGTGACCTTCTCCCGCGACCGGCACCCCGACCCGTTCGCGTCCGACGACCTTCCCCTGGCCGACGAACTCGCGGCCCGCGCCGCCGTCTGCATCGACAACGCCCGCCGCTTCACCCGCGAGCACGCCGCCGCCCTCACCCTCCAGCGCAGCCTGCTGCCCCGCCACCTGCCCCGCCTGACCGGCGTGGACGTTGCCCACCGCTACCTGCCGGCCGACAGCAGGGCCGGAGTCGGCGGTGACTGGTACGACGTGATCGCCCTGTCCGGCACCCGGGTCGGCCTCGTCGTCGGCGACGTGGTGGGCCACGGCGTACGCGCCGCCGCCACCATGGGCCGGCTCCGCACCAGCGTGCGCGCCCTCGCCCGCCTCGACCTCCCGCCCGACGAACTCCTCGCCCGCCTCGACGAGCTCATCACCCAGGACGCCCACGAACAGGCCGCCGTCCAGGCCGACAACGACGACGCGGCGCTCGGCGTGACCTGCCTGTACGCCGTGTACGACCCGGTCACCGGTCGGTGCAGCATGGCCCGCGCCGGAAGCCCCCTGCCCTCCGTGGTCGACCCCGCCACCGGAGAGGTCAGCCACCCGGACGTCCCCGCCGGCCCACCGCTGGGCCTGGGCGGCCTGCCGTTCGAGAGCGCCGAGTTCACCCTCCCCGAGGGCAGCCTTATGGCCCTGTTCACCGACGGGCTCATCCAGGGCCGGGACCGGGACCGCGACGCCGAACTCGACGCCCTGCACACAGTCCTCACCGAGCACCGGCGCCCCCTGGACGAACTGTGCGACCGGATCGTCACCACGCTGCTGCCCGGCCCCGTCGACGACGACGCCGCGCTCCTCCTCGTCCGCACCCGCACCCTCGACAGCCACGAGGTGGCCGCCTGGGACCTGGCGGACGAACCGGAAGCGGTCGGCAGGGCCCGCGCCCTGGCCACCGGACAGGTGGACGCCTGGGGACTCGACGGCGACCTGTCCTTCACCACGGAACTGGTGGTCAGCGAACTCGTCACCAACGCCATCCGCTACGCCTCCGGCCCCATCCAGCTGCGGCTCATCCGCGACCGCACCCTGATCTGCGAGGTCTCCGACACCGGCCACACCTCACCCCACCTGCGCCGGGCGGGCAGCGAGGACGAAGGCGGCCGAGGACTCTTCCTCGTCGCGCAGATGACGCAGCAGTGGGGCACCCGCTACACCCCCACCGGCAAGACCATCTGGGCCGAACAGCCGCTCCCGCCCTGACATCCGCCGTGTTTGCCGGAGCCGCGGGCCGGAAACCCGGTAATGCGCCCGAGGCCCGAAGGAGGCAGGCCATGGCAGTGTCCGAACAGATCAGCGACGCGCTCTGGGACGAGTTCCACACCGTCGTCAACATGACCTCGCGCGAGCTGCGGGAATGGCTGAAGGTCGAAGCGGCGGGCGAGGAGACCGAAGAGGTTCCCGACCGCGCGGGAAAGCCGATGGGCCGACGCGTCCTCGGCATTCTCGGCAAGCGCCGCACCGACCTCACCGAGGACGACGTGAACGTCATGCGGCGCGTCTGCGAGATCGTCCGCTCGCAGCGCGACCCGTCCCTCGACCCCGAGGCCGGTGGCACCGACTGGCGCCACGGCCTGATGGACATCGGGCACGACCCGCTCAAGCCGTCCTGAACATCGCCGCCCGCGCGGATTCTCCCGTCGGCCGCAGCGTCATGACGAGGAGGATCCGTTGCGCCTGTACCACAGCCGTCCCACCGACCCCGGCTACCGCCGCAAGCGGCACGGACGGGGCTTCCGCTACCTCGACACATCAGGGCGGCCCCTGCGCGACCCGGCGGAACTCGCCCGTATCAAAGGCCTGGTCATCCCGCCGGCCTGGCGGGACGTCTGGATCTGCACCCGGGCCAACGGGCACCTGCAAGCCGTCGGCACCGACGCCGCCGGGCGCCGCCAGTACCTCTACCACCCGCGCTTCCGCGCCGAGCAGGAGCAGGCCAAGCACGCACACGTCCTGGACGTCGCCGAACGGCTCCCCGCCGTGCGCGAGGCCGTCGAGGCGCACCTCGGCGACCGGGGGCTGACCAAGCAACGCGTCCTCGCCACCGCCGTACGCCTGCTCGACCTCGGCTTCTTCCGCATCGGCAGCGACCGCTACACCGAGGAGAACAACAGCTACGGACTGACCACGCTGCTGCGCGAGCACTCCTGCTGCCAGGGCGGCGCGGTCCTCTTCACGTACACCGGCAAGCACGCCAAGGAGATCGTCCAGACCGTCGCCGACCCCGCCGCCTGCCGCGCCCTCACCGCACTGCTGCGCCGCAAGGGCGGTGGCGACCGGCTCCTCGCCTACTGGGAGCGGCCCGCATGGCGCGACGTGACCGGCGAGGACGTCAACGCGTACCTGAGGGAGCTGGCCGGCCTGGAGGTCACCGCCAAGGACTTCCGCACCTGGCACGCCACCGTCATGGCGGCCGTGGCGCTCGCCGTGTCGCAGTCCGTCGCGCGCAGCGAGAGCGCCCGCAAACGCGCCGTCGCCCGCGCCTGCCTCGAGGTCTCCGGCTACCTCGGCAACACCCCCGCCGTCTGCCGGGCCTCCTACATCAACCCCCGCGTGATCGAGCTGTACGAGGAGGGCGTCACCGTCGCCGCCGCGCTGCCCCACCTCGGTGACGAGGGCGCGTACGGCATCCCCGCCACCCAGGGGCCCGCCGAACGCGCCGTGCTGCACATGCTGCGCACCGGACAGCCGCCCGGCTGATCACGGCCAGGACGGCTCCTTGCGCGGCACCACCACCAGCTCGGACACCGCACTGCCCGGCGGGACCGACAGCGCGTACAGCACCGTGTCCGCGACGATGTCCGGGCTCTGCAGCATCGACACATCGGCGTCAGGGAACCGCTCCAGGATGAACGGCGTCTCCATACCGCCGGCGATGATCCCCGTCACCCCTATGCCCGGGCAGTCCCGCTGAGCCTCCTTGAACAGCGTGTGCGTGAAGGCACGCAGCCCCGACTTGCCGGCCGAGTACGGGCCGGCCTCCGTCCAGGTGCGGTTCGACGCGGTGGACAGGATGTTCACGATGTGGCCGCCGCCCCTGGCGACCATCCGGCGGTAGGTCTCCAGGCACAGGTACATGGGGCCCAGCAGGTTCGTCGTGATCACCCGGGTCACCTCCTCCGCCGTGAGGTGCTCGATCGGCTTGGAGACGTCCACGGCCGCGTTGTTGACCAGGACGTCCACCGCCTGGCCGTCCCGCTCCAGCTCCCGGAACACCTCCGCGACCGCCTTCGCGTCCCGCACGTCCAGCTCCACGAACCGGACGTCCCGCCCGTCCTGGGCCAGCTCCTCGCACAACTCGCGCGCCTGCTCCTTGCGCATGTCCGCGACCAGAACGGACGCGCCCGCACCGGCCAGCGCCCGGGTGATCGAGGCGCCCAGTCCGCGCGCCCCGCCGGTCACCAGCGCCTGCCTGCCCCGAAGATCGACCCGTACTCCGCCGTCCATGGCTTGTGCACCTCCTGAAGAGTCCTCTCCTCCCACTGTGGCCTGCGCCACTACGCACGGCATGCCGTGCGGTCACTGTGAGCAAGCACACCAGAAGTGCCGAAAGCCCAGGTCAGAGCAGAAACAACGGGCGGCCGGGCCGCTGACGAGGTTTTCCGGCGCCGTTGCCGCACCGGCCCCTCTGTCACCATGGTCGACGTTGTGGGACCGCCCCTGACGAGGCGCGCAGCAGCAGACAGATCCGGTGGACCGGCCGTGCAGAGCAGCAGCTGGCCCCACTTCCGCCGAATTCCGCCATCCGAGTCCACCGGCTCGTCACCCCGTACCTCACCGTGCCTTCTTCTTCCGCGCCCTCCGCGCCCCCCGCCCCCGCCGCTACGCGCGTCAACCACTCGCCGTGGCGCTCTCTCCGGTACCGCAGCATGCGCTGGTGGTCCCTCGCGAACCTGGTGTCCAACGCCGGTACGTGGATGCAGCTGACCGTGCAGAACCTGCTGGTGCTCCAGATCACCGGGTCCGCCGCCGCCACCGGTCTGTCGCTGTCCGTACAGGCCGCGCCCGGCCTCATCGTGAGCGTCGCCGGCGGCGCCGCCGTCGACCGCTGGCCCCGCAAGGTCACCGCCGCCGTCAGCCAGGCCCTGCTCGGCGCGGTCGCCTTCACCACGGCTCTGCTCGTCGCGTTCGACCAGCTCAACCTGGGCATCCTGATGGCGCTCGCCGCCGTGACCGGCCTCATCGCCACCATCGACGGACCCGCTTGCGCGCTGCTCGGCAACGACCTGGTACGCGCCGAGGACGTGCCGTCCGCCATCGGCGTCGGGTCGCTGGTCAGCAACGCCGGGCGGCTCGCGGGCGCGGGACTGGCAGGCCTCGCCGTCGGCGTCTTCGGTACGGCCGCCGCGTACGCCGCGAACGGCCTGTCCTTCCTGTTCGTCGCCGCCGTCATCCCGTTCCTGCGCCCCGTGGCGGCCGCCGCCCCCAAGGCCGTGCCGGCCGCGACCCGCGACGACGCCTCCGACACCATGACGGTCCGCGAGGGCCTCGCCTTCTTCGCCCGCCGCCCCCGCCTGGTCGCCCTCGCCGGGATCACCGGCATCAGCGCGATCTTCGGCCGCAACTACGGGCTCACCCTCGCCGTCCTCGTCACCGGACCGCTCGCGGGCGGCCCCGGAGCCTTCGGCACGGTCTCCACCGTCCTCGCCGTCGGCGGCATCCTCGGCGCCGTCCTCGGCGCCCGGCTGCGCAAGCCCTCCGTACGACTCGTGGGCACCCTGGCCGCCGCCGGGGCGCTGCTTCAGGTCGTGGCCGGACTCTCGCCGTCGCTCGCCGTCCTGCTGGTCCTCGTCCTGCCGATGGCCGTCGTCGAGTCGGTCTCCGACACCGCCGGGACGACCGTCCTCCAGACCGACCCGCCCGCCGACATGCGCGGCCGTGTCCTCGGCGTCTGGGGCAGCATCAAGACCGTCTGGGGCCTCGCCGGCCCGCCGGCGCTCGGCCTCCTCATGGAACTGGCCGGTGCGCGCGGCGCCATGGTCACCGGCGGCCTGCTGATCGCCGGCACGATCGGCGCGGCTCACCTCCTGCGCCGCCGCGGCGCCCCGGAGCCGGTCCTGGTCCGTACTCAGGCCCCGGCCGTGCCGGCCCTGAGCACCGCGGCGTAACGCCCGCTACGGGAGGGACGGGGAGAGCCGCGGGACAGCCTTCGTCCGGGGATCCCCGTCACCGCACATCGCCTGCCGGTGGAGTGTCGCCAGCGCGTCGTCGATGGGATGGTGCTGCGGTTTTCCCGAGGCGTCCGGCTCGTTCCACCTCATGAGGTTGATCGCGACGGACATCCGGCGCTTGCCGTCGGCGCGGGTCAGGGACGTCGTTCCGGCGCCCCAGACCGTGCCGTCATGTCCCCAGAAGGTCCCGCAACCTTCGGTTTCGACCTTGTGCAGACCGAGGCCGTACTCGATCGTCGACCCGTCCAGGGCGACGACCGGGACCGTGCGCTGCATCTGCGCCAGCGACGACCTGGTGACGACGCCTCCGTCGAGCAGCTTGCCGTAGAAGCGGTTGAGGTCCTCCATGGTCGATACCAGACCGGCCCCCGTCATCACCCAGGACATGTTGTAGACGCTGTAGTCGCGCGGCGGGTCGATCACGCCGTGCAGCGCCTCGTACATCCGCGAGTGCGGACCCTTGATCCGCGGCCCGGTCGGAAACGCGGTGTGCCGGAGCCCGGCACGTTCGATGACGTTCCGGGTGATGTACTCCTCGGCCGTGGCACCGGTCACCTGCTCCAGGAGTTGACCGAGGAGCAGGTAATTGGTGTTGGAGTACACGCCCGGAGTGGCCCCGGGCTCGCCGGCCGGCGGCGCCGCGAGCCCCATCTCGATCAGCTCGGCGGGGCGGAACTGCCTGAACCGGTTGTCGTCCAGGCTCTTGGACGCGGCACCGGAAGGGAACGCCTGGAGGGACGGGAACGCGTAGCGGATGTAGTCGGGGATGCCGCTCGTGTGGTTGAGCAGCATCCGGACGGTGATCTTCCTGCCGCGCTCTCCCGGTACCAGCCGCGGCAGATAGCCGCCGATCGGCGCATCGAGGTCGATCCGGCCCCGTTCGACCTGCTGCATGACCGCGGCGGCGGTGAAGGTCTTCGTGATGCTGCCGACGCGCTGCCGCATGCCGGGTCCGACGGGACGTCCGGTATCCACGTCGGCGACGCCGGAAGCGCCACGCCATGTCCGGCCGGCATCGCGTACCTCGGCGAACACCCCCGGTACCCCCGCGCGGTGGACACCGTCCATGGCGGACTTCAGCCGAGCGGGTTCGAAGCCGGCCGCCGGGCTCGTGGTGCCGGCCGGTACGGCCCTCGTGCCGTCGGGCGCGGGAACCGCGGCCACCGTGCCCGCGCACACACTCAGCGCGGCCACGCTTCCGCACAGCACCAGTCGGATCTTCAAGACATTCGTCCTTTCACGGTGAGGGGCACGGGCGGGGCACGTTGTGGTGTGCCCACTGCTCCGCGCCGACTTTCGGAACGCGTTCCGAAACTAGCACCGGGACGAACCGCTGGGAACACAAAAGGCGGAAGCCGTCCCGCATTTCGGCCGAGGAGGGCGGGACGGCATGATGGGGCGATGCCCCGACCGCCCGCACCGCACGGCCGCACCGGCCGGCCCCCGGTGACCTCCCGTGCGCAGATCCTGGCCGCGGCCCGTCAGCTCATCGACCGGGACGGCTGGGAGAAGCTCACCATCCGCCGACTGGCCGCCGAGCTCGGCATCGGGGCGACGACCCTCTACCACCACATCCGGGACAAGGAGGACCTGCTGATCCTCCTTCTCAATCAGCACGTCGGCCAGATCGAACGCCCCGACCTGCCCCGTGCTCCGAAGGACCGCATCGTCGCGGCCGCCACCGCGATGCACGATGCCCTCGCTTCCTGGCCATGGGCCGCGGAGGTCCTCACGGCCGACGGCTTCATGGGCCTGCTCGACGAATCGGCGCTGTGGATGGTCGAAGCCATCGTGGCCGGAGCCGACGACTGCGGATGCACCCCCGAGGAAGCCGTCCACGTCTTCCGCAGCATCTGGTACTACACCGTCGGCGAAGTCCTCGTCCGCGCCCACTCGCCCCACCGGCGGGCCGACGACGAGCGTCCCGCCTTCCGCGAGGCCTTCGACGCCTCCCAGGTGCCACACCTGGCCGCGATCGGCGACCAGTGGCCCGCGCTGGCCGCCCGGGACACCTACCCCCAAGGGCTCCGCGCGTTCGTCGACGGGCTCCTCGGACAAGCCACGTCGGCAACCCCCCACGGCGCCGGCTGAGCGCGGGCATCGGCGGCCCTCGTCACACGCCGCCGCGTGAGCACCGCGCCGGCGGCCCCGTCATGGCACCGTGCCACGACCGGTCACGGGCATCGGCGCGATCGCGGCGGCTCAGCGAGTCATGGCACCGTGCCACGACCGGTCACGGGCGTCCGTGCGAGCGGCGGCACAGTGCGTCATACCGGGCCCGGAGCCGGTCGAGAGGCGGGCGCCGGCCGCTGGGGCCGGCGCCGCACCCGTCACCGGCCCGGGGGCCGGATGGGGGCCGCCGCCTGGGCGGCGCGGCGGGCCAGCAGTGTCGTGGAGCGGCCGTCGAGGTACGGGAGGACCACCGCCTGGCCGCCCCAGGCGCGCAGCACCTCCGCCTCGGGCAGGTCCTCGGCGGAGTAGTCGCCGCCCTTCACCCACACGTCCGGCCGCAGCCGGCTCAGCAGCTCCGCGGGCGTGTCCCCGTCGAAGACGGCGACCGCGTCGACGCTGCCCAGGCCCGCGAGCACCCGCACCCGGTCGGGGAGCGGGTTCAGGGGCCGACCCGGGCCCTTCAGCCGCTCGACCGACTCGTCGGAGTTCACGCACACGATCAGGCAGTCGCCGATCCGGCGGGCGCTCTCCAGCAGACCCACATGGCCCGCGTGCAGCAGGTCGAAGCAGCCGCCCGTCGCGACCACCGACCCGCCCCGCGCCCGTACCTGCTCCGCCAGCACGAACGGGTCCGTCTCCGGCACCTCCCGGGGCGTGATCGGGGGCGGCGTACGCCACAGCGACGGGTTGCCCGCGCCGCCCGCCGCGACGAACGCGGCCGCCTCGGCCACCGCCCGCTGCACCGCCTCCTCCGGCAGGGCACCGTCCGCCAGCGCGGCGGCCGTCGCGGCGGCGAAGCAGTCGCCGGCACCGCACGCGTCGCCCTCCGCCCGGTACGGCGCCGGGACCAGCATCGGGGTGGTGGCACCCGGCCGGGTCAGCAGCACGCCCCGCTCGCCGAGCGTCACGGCCACCGCCGCCACCCGCCAGCGTTCCGCCAGGTCGGAGCCCCGCTCCGCGAACGCGCGCAGCGAATCGTCGCCTCCGCGGCACAGCGCCATGGCCTCGGCGGCATTGGGCGTGACGATCCGCGAGCCCGGCACGGGCGCGTCGCCCTTCAGATGTGGGTCCCACACCACGGGAACCTTGGGGGCCACGGCCGCCAGGTGCTCGCGTACCGCGCTCGCGGTGTGCCGCCCGTAGTCGGCGACGAGCACGGCGTGGGCCTGGGCGAGCGTGTCGCGCACCGCCCCGTCCGGCTTGCCGGGGTCACCGCCGCCGCGGTCGATCCGTACCAGTGGCCGGCCGGAGGCCAGGACCCGTGTCTTGACCGGAAGGGTGCCGTTCAGCGGCAGCTCCACCAGCCGGACGCGGCCGCGCAGCGACCGCCGCACCGCCTCGCTCGCCGGGTCGTCGCCCAGCGCGGTCACCAGCACCACGTCCCGCCCACCGCGCGTCGCGAGTGCGGCGGCCAGCCCGGCACCGCCGGGGCGTCGCTGGTCACCGGTGACGTCGACGACAGGAGCGGGGGCGTCCGGTGCCAGCCGGGTGGACACGCCTTCGATGTCCTCGTCCAGCAGGACGTCACCCACGACCACCAGGGGCTTGTACGCGCTCATGACATCCTCCGCCGGACCGCGACGGGCGCCGCCGCGCCCGCCGCACGAGTGGGCCGCCCCGCCGTCCCCGCCGCCGCCCCGGTGGCGACCGCCGCGTCGAAGGACTCGCACAGCAGGTGCACGGCCACCAGATGGGTCTCCTGCACGGTGGCCGTCGATCCGGCCTCCACGCACAGCGCCTCGTCGGCGGCCTCGGCCAGCGGGTTGGGCCGCGCGCCGGTCAGCGCCCAGACCCGCAGCCCGGCCTGGCGCGCGGTCACGGCCGCCGCGATCAGGTTGGCGCTGCGGCCCGAGGTGGACAGCAGCATCAGGACGTCACCGGGACGGCCGTGGGCGGCGACCTGCCGCGCGTACACCTGGTCGAACCCGTAGTCGTTGCCGATGGCCGTCACGCTGGACGTCTCGGCGTGCAGCGAGATGGCCGAGAAGGCGGGGCGTTCGTGCTGGTAGCGGCCGACCAGCTCGGCGGTCAGGTGCTGGGCCTGCGCGGCGGAGCCGCCGTTGCCGGCGGCCAGCAGCCGGCCGCCCACCGGGAGGACGGCCGCGAGGTGGCCGCCCCACTGCGCGATCCGGTCCAGATGGTCGCGCCGGAACCGGGCCAGCGCGTCTGCAAGCGCCCGGCAGTGCTCGTGCGCCGCTTCGTGGGTGGGGGGAGCGAGGGGATCGGTCATGGCGTTCGGGCGTACCGTCGTCCCCTGTCCCCAGGGAAACGGCGGCGGGGCCCACACCTCCTTCGGACTTCGAGGTACCGGTGGACCGGGTCAGGCCACGCCCGTCACGGCGGGCCGGGCGGCGAGCACCGCGGCGTACTCCTTCTCGGTGGCGGCGGCGACCTTCGCCCAGCCGTACCGGCTCAGCACCCTGCGGCGGCCGGCCGCTCCGCACGCGGCCCGCTGCGCGGGATCGGCGAGCAGTTCCCCCACCGCGCGGGCCAGCGCGTCCGGGTCCCGCGGCGGCACCAGCCGCCCGGTGTCCGGGTCGGCCACGGTGTCGAGCTGCCCGCCCACCGCACTCGCGACGACGGGCCGCCCGCACGCCATGGCTTCCAGCGGCACGATGCCGAACGGTTCGTAGTCCGCCGGGCACAGCACCACGTCCGCACTGCGCAGCAGTGACGCCACGTCCTCGGGCGGTACGCCCCCGGTGAACCGGACCCGGTCCGCGACCCCGGCCAGCCGGGCGATCTCCCGCAGCCGGCGCACCTCCGGGTCGTCGTGGAGCCGGTCGGCCGGAGGACCGCCGACGACGAGCAGTTCCGTGTCCGGCAGCCGGGTCAGCGCGGTGATGGACACCGCGGCACCCTTGCGCGGCACCAGCCGTCCCAGCTGGAGCAGCCGGTAGCGGTGGCCGCCGTCCCGTCCGGCGGCCGGACCCTCCGGGCAGAACTGCTCGGTGTCCACGCCGCACGGCACGACACCCACCTTGTCGGCCGGTATCCGCATCCGGCTCAGCTCGAAGACCTCGTCGTGACAGGTGGCGATGACCCGGTCGCAGCCCAGGCCCACCTCCCGCTCGCGGGCGACGCGCTCCGGCGGGCTGGTGTCGGCGTGCTTCTGGTGGCGCCGCTTCACCGTGCCCAGCGCGTGGTACGTGTGCAGGAACGGCAGGTGCGCCGCCCGGGTCGCCCGCAGCGAGGCGACGCCGGACATCCAGAAGTGCGAGTGCACCAGGTCGGGCGGGTGGTCCCGCCACTCACGGGCCATCCACAGGCCGAACTCCGTCATGTACGGCAGCAGTTCGTCCTTCGGGATGGGTTCCGGCGGCCCGGCGGGCACGTGGTGCACCTCGACGCCCGGGCGCAGCATCACCCGGTCGGGCAGATCCCCGGCGTCGCGGCGGGTGAAGACGGTGACGCGGTGGCCCCGGTCGGCGAGGGCGCTCGCGAGGCGCGCGACGTGCACGTTCTGGCCGCCCGCGTCGACACCGCCCAGCACGGCGAGCGGGCTCGCGTGCTCCGAGACGAGCGCGATGGACAGCCCGGGGCCGCCGCGTGCGGAGCCGCCCGCACCGATGTCGATGTCGATCGCCGCCGCGTCCACCGGTTCCGGTGCGTCGGCGTCCAGCGCCTCCATGGCCTCGGCCTCCACGTCGATGCCGTCGATCCCGTCGAGGGCGTCGACGTCCACGGGGCGGCGGCCCGGGCCGGTGTTCAGCGGGTCCAGGGATGTCATGAGCGCACCTCCGTCATCACGCGCTCCCAGTCGTCCAGGAAGCGTTTGAGCCCGTACCGTTCGAGCGCCGCCTGGCGCGCCCGCGCGCCGTCCTCCGCCGCGGCCTCCGGCTCGTTCAGATAGCGCCGGGCGGCCCGCGCCAGTACCTCGGGCCGGGTCGACAGGGTCCCGGCACCGGCCGGAACCGCCTCGATGGCCTCGGTCGTGGCCAGGGCCACGACCGGCATGCCCAGGTGCATGGCCTCCAGCAGGGACAGGCCGAGCGACGTCCAGCGGACGGGGTGCAGATACAGCCGCCGCTCCGCCATCGCCGCGTGCAGCTCCCGCTGCGGCAGGTCGGTGCTCCGGCACCGCTCCTCGGGTACGCCCAGGTGCGCCGCCAGGCCCTCGGTGCGCATGCCGAACACGTCCAGCGGTGCCGCCTCGGACAGCGCGGGCAGCAGATCCGTACCGGTGTAACGTCCCCTGCGCACCGGCTCGTTGACGACGACCGCCGCCCGCGCCAGGCGCCCGGTGTACAGGTGCCCCGGGTCGACGATGCCGTGCTCGATCACCTCGGTCCGCGCCGGACCGCTGTCCCAGAACAGCCGGTTGAAATGCGTGACGTGCACCAGCGTCAGGCCGGTGCGGTCCGCGCACGGATGACGGGTCTCGGGCACGTTGCCGTCGGGCGCGTTGTGCTCCAGGTACACCGCCGGCACGTCCCGGCCCGGACGGCGCCCGCCCAGCCAGCGCTCGGCCAGCTCGAACTCGTGCGGCCGCTGGAGGACCACCAGGTCCACCGGCGCGTCCCGCAACTGCTCGGGTGTCACCTCCCGCACCGACTCGGGCCAGCTGAAGGTACGCGCCCGGCCCAGCCCGTCCGGGCCCCGGTCGGGGGTGACGGGCACCAGGTAGGTGTGCGGTCCCTGGACGAACGCCGTCGTCCAGGACCCGTGCACATGCCACAGCAGGATGTTCATGAGCCGTCTCCTCCCGTCACCGCGACGCGTCGTCGGTGTCGTCGGAGCGGAAGAAGTCCCCGCGCCGCACCGCGTACGGGCCGATGGCCAGCAGGTCGACGGGTGACGAGCCGAAGCACTCCAGGGCGTCGCGCGGGTCGTCCACCATGGGCCGGCCGGCCGTGTTCAGGCTGGTGTTGACCACCACCGGCAGCCCGGTGCGCCGCTCGAACTCGGTCAGCATCCGCGCCACCAGAGGTTCGGTCCGCCGGTCCACGGTCTGGATCCGCGCCGTGCCGTCGACGTGCACCACGGCGGGGATGCGCTCCCGCCACTCGGGCGCCACGTCGTGCACGAACAGCATGTACGGGCTCGGCATCACGCCGTCGAAGATCTCCGCCGCCCGGTCCGCCAGCACCATCGGCGCCACCGGCCGGAACTGCTCGCGCCCCTTGACGTCGTTGAGCCGCTCCAGATTCCCCGCGTGCCCGGGGTGCGCCAGCAGCGAGCGGTGCCCGAGCGCCCTCGGCCCGAACTCCGAACGCCCCTGGAACCACGCCACGATCGCGTTGTCCGCCAGCGCCCCGGCCACCGTCTCCGCGATGTCCGCCGGCCGGTCGAAGGGCACGGCCGCCGTCTTCAGCCAGGCGCCCAGCTCCGCGTCGGACCAGTCCCGCCCCAGGTCCGCGCCCGGCATCGGATCCGGATCGTCCCCGCCGCCCGCCGCCAGCAGCAGCGCCCCGCCCAGCGCCGTACCGGCGTCCCCGGCCGCGGGCTGCACCCACACCCGGTCGAACGGCCCCTCGCGCGCTATCCGCGAGTTGGCCACGCAGTTGAGGGCGACGCCCCCGGCCAGTGTGAGGACGCTGTCGTGGGTCTTGCCGTGCAGCCAGCGCACCAGGTCCAGCAGCGTCTCCTCCAGAACGGCCTGCGCGCTGGCGGCGATGTCGGCGTGGTCCTGCGTCCACGCCTCGTCCGGGCGGCGGCGCGGGCACAGCTCCGCCCATGGCACCCCCGTCGCGTGGAACCCGCCGTCACCGGTGGGGTACACGTACCGGCGCAGCTCGGGCAGCATCCGCGGCCGGCCGTGGGAGGCGAGCGCCATCACCTTGAACTCGTCGGAGGAGCGGAGGAACCCGAGGTGGTCGGTGAGCTCCTCGTAGACCAGCCCCAGCGAGTGCGGCAGCTCCTGGGCGTACAGAGCCTCCAGCCGGTCGTGGACGCGTCGTGCCGCCAGGTGCGAGGCCCGCTCGCCACGCCCGTCGAGGACCAGCACCGACGAGGTGTCGGCGCCCTCGGCGGCGAAGGCACCGGA
The DNA here is from genome assembly GCF_040300825.1 of Streptomyces sp. NPDC000229. Taxonomy (NCBI): domain Bacteria; kingdom Bacillati; phylum Actinomycetota; class Actinomycetes; order Kitasatosporales; family Streptomycetaceae; genus Streptomyces; species Streptomyces sp. NPDC000229. Next base: position 8,880 of record NZ_JBEPEL010000098.1, on the reverse strand, counting down.
GGCGGCGTGCGCCATGTGGTGCGGGACGAAGCGGACGATGCCCGGGTCCAGGCCCGGCAGCGTCGCCTTGAGGAAGCCCGGCGCCTCACGCGCGTAGGTCAGCCGCAGGTGGTCCCACGGGTCGTCCAGGCCCATCTCCTCGGCGGGCCGGGCGAGTTCCGGATCGAAGGAGTACGCCACCGCGTCCAGGTCCTGGGGGCGCAGACCCGCCCGCTTCAGGCACCAGGCGGCGGCCTTCTCGGGCAGTTCCCAGGCGGAGAACGGCACCGGCCGCTTGCCGTGCTTGCGGCGGGAGAACCGCTCCTCCTCCGCGGCGGCGACGGTGCGGCCGTCGATGACCAGCGCGGCGGCGGGATCGTGGAACAGAGCGTTGATTCCGAGAATGCGCATGGGGTCCCAGGCCTTTCGGCGAGTCGGGGAGAGGGAGCGTCAGGAACGGGCGTCCGCGTGGTCGCGGAACCAGGCGATGGTGCGCCGCAGACCCTCTTCGGCGTCGACGCGCGGCTCCCATTCGAGCTTGTCGCGGGCGAGTGTGATGTCGGGGCAGCGCACGGCCGGGTCGTCCGTCGGCCGTTCGATGAAGCGGATCTCCGAGTCGGAGCCGGTGAGTTCGATGACGAGCCGGGCCAGGTCCAGCATGGTGATCTCGGTCGGGTTGCCGATGTTCACCGGGCCGCGCAGCCCGTGGCCCGCCGCGGCGAGGATGCCGCGCACGGTGTCGTCGATGTAGCACAGCGACCGGGTCTGCTGCCCGTCACCGGTGACCGTGAGGGGCTCGCCGGCCAGCGCCTGGCGCACGAAGGTGGGGACGGCCCTGCCGTCGTGGCCGCGCATCCGCGGCCCGTAGGTGTTGAACAGCCGTACGATGCCGGCGTCCGTGCCGTGCACCTCGGCCTCCGCCGTGGTGAGCGCCTCGCCGAACCGCTTGGCCTCGTCGTACACACTGCGTGGCCCGACCGGGTTCACATTGCCCCAGTACCGCTCGTTCTGCGGGTGCTGCTGCGGGTCGCCGTACACCTCGGAGGTGGAGGCGAGCAGGAAACGGGCGTCGGAGCGGTGCGCGAGGGCCAGCGCGTGGCGGGTGCCGAGGCTGCCGGTCTCCAGCGTGTGCAGCGGGAGGCGCAGGTAGTCGGCGGGCGACGCGGGCGACGCGAAGTGCAGCACCAGGTCCGGCGGCCGGTCGACGGAGAAGGGCTCGGAGACGTTCGCCTCGACGAGCGTGAAGCCGGGGCGGCCGAGCAGTTCGGATATGTTCTCCGGCCGCCCGGTGCTGAAGTCGTCGACGCAGGTGACGGCGGTGCCCGAGTCCAGCAGCGTGTGGCACAGGTGCGAGCCGACGAAGCCTGCTCCGCCGGTCACGACGGCGTGCTCCCAGCTGCGTGAGAAAGCGGTGTTCATTCGGTCTCCTCCGGACGAGTGCGAACCGCGAACGGCGGGCGAGTGCCCTCTGCACCTGCGACCAGGCTGGGCCGAACGGGGGCGGGGGGCGCGGTGGTGTGCGCCGTTCGAGTGGTCACCCGCGGTGAGCACCGTCCCGCCGGGTGGGTTCCCCCGCATTCCACGTGCGCCCCGAGCGCACCCGGCCGGTCCGGCGGGACATGGGAGAGCCCCGGGGCCCAGGGGCCTCGGGGCACAGCCGTACCCCCGGACTCCGGCGGGGCCATGGAGCTGCAGGCCCCCGCCGGAGTCCGGGTGACGGTGGGGTCAGGGGGCGACGGTCTCGCTGGTGATCAGCTCGACCAGGGCCGGCAGGCCGCCCTCCGCGAGCGCGCGGCGCTGCTGGTCCGCCGGGGTGCCCTGCTGGAGCAGCCGGTGGACCAGCGAGGTCACCTCACGGGTGTCACCGGCCTCGTCGAGCGCGGGCGTGACGTGGTCCAGCAGCATGACCAGTACGTCGCCGGCCCGGCGCGCCCTGCCCTCCGGGTCGACCAGCAGGCCACTGAGGCCGTGGCGGGCGGCGTGCCAGTTCGACGCCTGGAGCAGCTCGGGCGGGCACTCCGGCAGCGGCAGACCCGCCTTCTCGTCGCGGATGGCGGTGGCGATCAGCCCCCGGACGATCCCGGCGAACATGACCGCCGTGTCGGCCCGCAGCTGCACGTCCGCGCAGCGCACCTCGACGGTCGGGTACTTGTCGGACAGCCTGGCCTGCCAGTACAGCTGGCCGGTGTCGGTGATGATGCCGGTGTCCAGCAGCGTCCGGACGCGATTCTCGTGGTCCTCGAGCGAGGTGAAGCAGGGCGGCGGCCCGCTGACCGGCCAGCGCCCGAAGATCACCGTCCGCCAGCTGGCGAAACCGGTGTCCTTGCCGTCCCACAGGGGCGAGTTCGCCGACATGGCGACCAGGACGGGCAGCCACACCCGGATCCGGCTCAGGACGGCGACACCCATCTCGCGGTCCGGCACGGCCGCGTGCACATGCATCCCGTTGACCAGCTGCTCGGCCACCAGCTGCGGAGCCTGCGAGCGCATCGCGAGGTAGCGGGCCTTCTGGGTGACCGGTACCGGAGCCAGTTCGCGGTACGGCGCGGTCCCACAGGCCGCGATCCGGCAGCCGTTCTTCTCCGCCGCCGTGCCGAGCGCGTGCCGCAGCCGCAACAGATGGCCTCCTGCCTCCTCCAGGTCGGTGCACACCGGTGTGGCGACCTCCACCTGGGCCTGCAACAGCTCCGACTGGACTTCCGCGTCGTCGACGATCGGCTCCAGGCCGGCCGCCGCGCGCACCTGGTCCGCGAGCGGGACCGGCAGACACGTGTCCGGATCGAGCAGCAAGTACTCTTCCTCGACCCCAATGGTGATCATGTCGCCCCGGGTACCCTCTGAACGATCGGATGAATCGGACATAGTCGGTCCGCCCTGGTCAGCTCGTCCGGTCAGCCCCCATCGCGCCGCGCCTCCACCCGCAGGCGGCACCACCCGCGGCTCCCGCAGCACCCACGGCAGCCCCCGTGACGCCGGGCCGGTCCAGCAGGTCCGCCAGGTCCGCCCGGTGCGCGGGCGACCCCGGCGCCCACCACGGTCCAGCGAGGTTCCGTCACGGCACGGCTCCTTCCACGACCCCCTGGGCGTCCAGTCGGCGGGCCGCCGCCTCCACGGCCGCCGGGAGCGGGCGTCGGTCGCGCAGCACCACGGGCAGGCGGCCCAGCAGGTCCCGAAGCGCCTGGCGCGCCTCGGGGTCCCGGCGCGCCCGTACGGCGATTCCGCGCGTGTGCCGCCATGCCACCGCCAGGGGGCGGCGCAGCCACGCGGTGAGCGCGGCGTTGCGGAGCTGGACGGCTGCCCGGCCCGGCCGCACGCCACCGAGGGGGCTGTGCACGGCCACGACGTCGGGGGAGTGGCACACCCCCCAGCCGTGGGCCGCCAGGTCGTACGCCAGCAGAGTCTCCTCTCCGCCCACGAAGAAGACCGGGTGGTAGCCGCCCGCCTCCAGGTAGGCCTCCCGCCGGGCGACGGCGGCGCACGCCAGGAAGCCCAGCACCGGCGGCCCCGGCAGATCCGCGGCACGGTCGAGCGGGGAGCCGGCGAGCAGACCGTTCAACGGGTCGGGTTCCCCCTCGGGGCCGACCCGGACGCAGGCGGCGAGCAGTCCCAGCCGCGGGTGCCGGTCCAGCAGGTCCGCCGCGCGCGCCAGCGATCCGGGCTCCCACCACGAGTCGTCGTCGCTGAACGCCACGTACGGCGTACGCGCGTGCCGTACGCCGAGGTTCCGGCCGGAAGCTCCCAGGTTGCGGCCCGCGGCCAGCACCGTCACGCGGGGATGGCGGGCGGCGACGGCCTCCGGCGTGCCGTCCGTCGACGCGTTGTCGACGACGATCACCGGCGGCCGCTCGGGCAGGGCGGTGAGGCGGTCCAGCGTCCCCAGCACCTGGTCACGCCGGTTGTGGGTGATCACTACGACAGTGATGCGGCTGTCGGCGGTCACGGCCGGGACACCTCCGGGTGGTCCAGCAGGGCCTTCAGGACGTCGTCGGGCCCGATGCGCAGCAACTGGGGGTCCGGGGCCTGCCCGTGCGGGTCGCCGGGAGGCCCCGGGTGCCACAGCGCCACGTGCCGCGTACCCGGCGGCGGCCCCCACAATCGGGGAGAAACCGGGCCAAAAAGGGTTACGGAGGGGGTGCCGTACGCCACCGCCAGGTGGGCGATGCCGGTGTCACCGCTCACCACGGCCGCGGCACCCGCGAACAGCGCGCCGAGCCGGTCGAACGGCAGCCCGCCCCGGAACACCGCCACATCCGCCCCAGCCATGTGGTGGACCCGGTCCAGCAGCTCCTCCTCGCCCGGCCCGCCGGTCAGCGCCACCCGGTGCCCGCGCCGCCGGAGCTCCCGCACCACCACGGCGTACCGCTCCGCCGGCCACCGCCGCGACCCCGAGTCCGCGCCCGGGTGCACGACCACCGCGCCGGGCGCGGGGGACACCGCGCCCGGCGCGGGCAGCCGCAGATCGCCCGGGTCGGCCGGGATGCCGTACCACGCCAGCAGCCGGCACCAGCGCTCCCGCTCGTGCTCGTCGGCCGTCCACTCGGGCCCCGCGATCTCCGGCGTTCCGGGATGCGCGAACGCCATGAGCCGCCCGGGCCGCAGCCGTTGCAGCAACCGGTGACTGGGCGGCCCGTTGCCGTGCAGGTCGACCGCCACGTCCGCCGGCGGCCCCTCCCAGCCGAGCCGCTCCGGCACGGCCCGGCCGGGCGCCGACGCCGGCAGCAGCCGGTCCACCGCCCCGGACGCGGCAGCCGGCGCCGCCAGCTGCTCCGGCGCGGCGAGGACGATCTCGTATTCCGGAAAAGCCCGCCGCAGCCCCCGCAACGCAGGCACCCCGGCCAACAGGTCACCGAGCCCCAGCGCCCGCAGCACCAGCACGCGCGGCCTCCTGCCGGGGGTTCCGTCCGGCCGTGCCGGGCGATCGCCCTCAACGGGTCGACCACCGGCCCCCAGCCGGGCGACGGCCGGGGCGGGGCCGTGCAGCGTCGTCCCCGCAGAGGTCGGCGGCGTCGGAAGGGCTCCCGCCCGACAAGACCCGAGGCCGCCCGGCCCCGCGGGGGTGTCCTCTCTGGGGGAGAGACGAGCCCGGAGGGGCCATGCCGCCCATCCACCGGCAGGCGACCACCCGCACCGCGCCCCCGCGGGGGGACTCATTCCCCGCTCTCCAGCAGTTTCTCCACGGCCGCCAGCACGTCCTCCGCCGTCACCTCGTCCAGGCACGGATGGCCCGGCACCGGGCACTCCCGGGCCCTGCTGTCCGCGCACGGCGCCCGCTGGTCGCCCAGCAGGACGTGCGGGACGCCGTACGGACCCCAGCGCTCGGCGGGCACGACCGGCGAGAACAGCGAGACGATCGGCGTGCCGACGGCCGCCGCCAGGTGCGCCGGGCCGGTGTTGCCGACCACCACCGCACCGGCCGCCGCCAGCACCGCGGCCAGTTGCGGGGGCTGCGTCCGGCCGCCCAGGTCCAGCCCGTCCCGGCCCGCGACCAGCGCGGTCAGGTCCCGCTCGTCGGGCCCGCCCGTGACGACGACCCGGTGGCCCGCCCCGGCCAGCAACCGCACCGCGTGCGCGCACCGCTCGGGGCTCCACCGCCGCGCCGCGACGCTCGCGCCCGGGTGGACCACGACGTAGGGCCCCGGGCCGGTCAGCTCCGGCGCGGCGGGCGCGTGCCGTACGCGCAGCCGCCCGTCGTCACCGGGCGGGCGCGGGAAGCCCGCGGCCTCGGCGAGGTCCAGCGCGGCCTCGGCCTCGTGGGCGCGCGGTGCCCGCCGGTGCCGTACGTCCAGCAGCGAACCGGGGGTGTCCACACTGTCGGCGGCGATGTGCCCGACGCCCGCCATGCGCAGCAGCAGCGCTGCGGGCAGCGGACTCTGGTGGAACGAGGTGAGGACCAGCGCGGTGTCCACGCGCGCGGCGGCGATACGGTCCACCACCCGGTCGATGTCGGCGCGTTCCACCGGTGGCGGGCTGAATCCCACCCAGGGCGCCTCCCACACCAGCACCTCGTCCACGCCCGGCAGCAGCCGCGCGGCCGGCGCCCCGCGCGGCCCGCACAGCAGCGTCACCCGGTCCGCCCGGCCGGCGACCGCCCTCACGGCGGGCCCGGCGAGCAGGACGTCCCCGAAGCTGTCGAGGCGCACGACCAGGCCTCTCATCCCCGCCCCCCGGGAGCAGCCGACGCCGCCCCGCCCGCCGACGCCCGCCCACCACTCACCCGCTCCTCCCCGGGCCCTCCCACGTCCTCCTCCCCGAGCACATGCCGTACCGCACTCATCAGGTCCGGACACACCCGCGGCGCGGCCGCCACCTCCTCCGGCAGGGTCCGCGCCGTCGGCACCAGAACGCCCCGCGCGCCCGCGGCCCGCGCCGCGCCCATGTCGGAGCCGATGTCGCCGATCACCACGCAGTCCTCGGGCCGCACCCCGAGCAGCCGGGCCGCCTCCAGCACCAGGCCCGGTGCCGGCTTGCGGCAGCCGCAGCAGTCCTCGGCGACGTGCGGACAGTGCACCCATGCGTCAAAAGGGCCCAGCAACGCCTCCACGCGCGCGTTGACCGACCGTACGTCGGCCTCCGTCAACAGCCCGCGCCCGATGCCCGACTGGTTGGACACCACGCCGACCCGTATCCCGTTCTCCCGCAGCAGCCGCAGCGCCTCCCGCGCACCCGGCATGGGCCGGACCTTCTCCGGGTCGCCGTTGTACGGGACGTCCTCGACGAGCGTGTCGTCACGGTCGAACAACACCGCCGGCACCGCCGCCGGGCGCGTCACAGGACGCCGTCCCAGCTCTCCGCCGACCGGTGCCGCAGCTCCCCGCAGATCCGGTACCAGGTGGCGACGGCGGGGATCAGCGCGCTCGTCACGGTCATCGTCAGGATCTCGTCCGGCGTCCGGGGCCCCGGCGCGATCCGCGCCCGGGCGAACTCGGCGGTCCCCAGCGCCCAGCCGGCCGCGGCGAGCTTCGCCGCACGCCGCCGCCCGGTGGCCGCCAGGAACAGGGCTCCGACGCCCGCCGCGGTGACCGCCGCGTGCCGCCGGATCCGCCCACGCGGCGCCGCCGCCCGCTCCCACCAGTCGGGGCCGTGCAGTCGCTTCATCAGGGCGTCGTCGGAGTTGCCCCTCTGGAGCCGGACCGACACCCACCGGTCGGCGGGCCGCACCGGATGCTCGGTGCGCCGCTCGCCGCGGACGATGCGCCAGCCCGCGTCGATGACCCGCAGCGCCAGGTCGGCGTCCTCGCGGAAGGCCCGCGGGAACCGTTCGTCGAAACCACCGACGGTCTTGAGGATCTCGGTGCGGTACGCCATGTCGGCGGTGACCCACAGGGCGCCCTGGAGGCCCGCCGTGTTGCGTTCCCAGTCGGTGGGGCGGCGGTCGGCGGGCAGCGGCACCCGCAGGACGCCCTGCACGCCGCCGGTGTCGGGAGAGGCCTCCGCGAGGTCGCGGGCGAGCTGCTCGCGCCAGTACGCGCTGACCCGTACGTCGTCGTCGACCAGCACCGTCCAGGGCTCGTCCACGGCCCGCACCCCCGCGTTGCGGGCGGCCGCGGGCCCGAGGCCGCCGGTGTGCAGGACGAGGGCACGGTCCGCGAGCGCGCCCAGCGCCTCCACGGGCAGTGGATCGGCCGGCGCTCCGGGCCGGTCGTCCACCAGCACGATCCGGCTGGGCTCCGGCCCCTCGCAGGAGGCGAGCGAGGCGAGGCAGTCGACGAGACAGGGCCGTCCGATCGTCGGGACGACCACGGCGTACGAGGCGAGCGAGGGGATCATGCGTCCGCGCCTCCACATTCAGGGTCGGGTTCCGGAATGGCGTACGGAATGCCCATGTCCGGTCACTTTATGCGTATGTGCCGGGCGCCGCACGGGCTCAGCCGGTCAGATGCCGTTCCATCCAGTCGGCCGCGGCACGGCGGAACAACCGCCGGTTGTCCGCCCGCCGGAACTCATGGCCCTCCTCGCGCAGCATCAGCAGCTCCGCCGCGTGCCCCCGCTCCCGGGCCGCCCGCACGACCTGCTCCGACTCGCCCGGCGGCACGTTCGTGTCGTGCTCGCCGTGCACCGCCAGCAGCGGTACGCGCAGCTCGTCGATCCGGCTCATGGGGGACAGGGCCCGCAGCAGCTCCCGGTCGCGTGCCGGATGGCCGTACTTGTGGGCCGCCGACTCCGCGATCCACGGCTCGGTCCCGGCGAAGAACGTCGCGAAGTCCGACATGCCGCACACCGCGACGCCCGTACGGAACAGGTCCGGGTGCCAGACCAGCGAGGCCAGCGTGAGGTAGCCGCCGTACGAGCGGCCCATCACGGCGAGCCGCGTCGGGTCGGCGCGCCCGGTCAGGATCACGTGCGCGGCGCAGTCGGCGACGTCCTCGATCGCCGCGAACCGCCCCGTACCGAGGTCGGCGTCCACGAAGGAGCGCCCGTAGCCGGAGGAGCCGCGCACGTCGGGGGCGAACACGTCCAGGCCGCGGCCGGTCAGCTCGTGGTACAGCGGCTCGAACACCGGCCGCTCCTGCTCCTCCGGTCCGCCGTGCAGGTGGATCACGCACGGCGCGGGCCGGCCCTCGTCGCGCCCCGGCGCCCGGTAGTACCAGCCGCCGAGCACCAGCCCGTCGCGTGCGGTGGGCCGCAGCGGAGCCGGACGCACGGGCGGCCGGCCCGGCGGCACGGCGTCCTCGTCCCGTGACGACCAGGGCGTACGCGCGGGGAAGGAGGCGCGGGGCAGCCACCACACCCCCGGGCGGCGCTGCGAACCCGACAGGGCCAGGACCAGCCCGTCCGGACCGGCCCGGCCGATCCGCGTGACCACCTCGTGCGGCAGCGCCACGTCATGGGGCGGCGCCGTCCCGGTGCGTACCGGCTTCACGCTGGTGATGCCGCGCTGGGGCGACTGGACGAGTGACCTGG
>NZ_JBEPEL010000097.1:0-25588 GCF_040300825.1 Streptomyces sp. NPDC000229 | reverse complement strand
ACTGTGCTTGAGAGCCTGAACCCGGACGCATGGCTGTCGCTCTTCCAAGTTGTCCGTCGCCGTGCGCAGTCACGCAGCGAGGCTGACAGGGCGCTTTACCTGCGGCGATGCGACCGCCGACGAAACGGTACGGAGAACAAGCACCCACCGCTCCGAGTGACGGATGTCGCATCGGCGGCCGCTGCGGCGGCTACTTCTTCAGGCGCAACTCGAACGCGCAGCGAAGCGACTGGCGGTACAGCTTTCCGCCCTGCCGGTAGTCGTACCGGCACTCGGTCGGGTTCTTCTGGACCTTCCCGGTGATCCGGAGCTGAGCCATGTACACGATGTCGCTCACCGCCTTCGCCTTGACCGTGAAGCCCTTTGAGTAGTCCTTCAGCTCCCGGAACTTGGGAGCATGCGGATCCGTGTCAGTGGTGAGCAGGGGTATTCCTTCGGTGTCGTCCAGGTGGTGGGCGCCGTACCTGACGACTTCCACGCCCGGCGGGACGTCGGACACCTCGGCAGCGACGATCTCGACGTCCTGGTCGGACATGTTCGTCGGCAGGGGCAGTGCGTACCAGAAGATGTCACCCACGGAAGCGTGGGCGAACCCGACGGTCCCAGCGGAATGGTTGCCGCCGCTGAGGGCCTTACCGGCTTCTACCCGCCCTTCCTGGTCCCCTGTGCTGCACCCCGCAGTCATGGTGCCGGCCAGCGTGACTAGGAGAACGCCTATGAGGCTAGTTCGAGTAAATGACACCCATGTGAGCACCGGGAGGCGCACTGTAACCCCAGATGTAGTGTTTCCTGGCCGTACGGCCACCGGCCCTGATGTTCTGCTTGTGATTCCGGTCGTATATCACCGAACCACCGAGGGAAATTCCGAACACCTCTGCGGCTCCAGCGAACTTCACGCTCTTACCGACCTCGATCGCCCATGTCGCCGTCGGGGTCAGGTAACTCCGGTACCGCGGATTCGAAGCGGCGTAGCGGGCAGGTCCATCGAGATGCCTGGCGTCCTTGCCAAAGACTCCCGGAGCACCGCCTGCCGGGATCTTGAACTTGGACGGACGAATCTCATAATAGGGATCTGTCACCTCTATCCCTCCGCAAGAGGTAACCTTCCTGATCTTGTTGTACTCGATCGGCACCTTCCACTGCTTGGCGAAGTACGGGCCACGCCAGCTGAAACCCGACACCCCTGAAGCACTGCTCGTTATAGAGGTGGAGCCGCTCACCTTCCAGAACTTGCCTGACATGCTGTACCCGACGTCGATGGAGTTCGACAGCTTCGATGTGTACTCGACGTTTCCAGCGGCGTCCCAATACGCATGCGATTCGCCCGCGACCGTGTACGAGATCTGCCGGGATATCACTCGCGAAATGGGCGAACAGGTGTCAATGCGGGGTGTCACCTGCTGAGACCTGATGTCGACGCCGTCGACCAGGTAGGGGTTGTAGCTCTCGGCCGAAGAAGCGCGGTCGTTCTGCCACAGCGGAGCCGCCTGCGACGCGGCGTCGTATCGCGGCTCGGCTTCGACGCGAGCGGCGTGCGTTGTCTGCTCCTGCTCGGGTGTCGGATCGGTGGAGACGGAGCCCTCGCCGCCGGCCGGAAGGAGTTCCGCCGTGGGAGGAGCTTCATCACTCGCGGTGGTTGCGAACGTCGATCGCGCACCCGTGCTGGGGTCCTTCGGTGCGGCTGTCATGTTGTTGGTGCCGACGAGCGTGACGCCCGATTCTGTGGTGGCGAGGGTGGTGGCCGTGACGTTGAGCGCGCCGCCATTGTTGTCCACGGCTGTCTGCACGGCGGCGGGCAGCGTGTCGGGAAGGGTAAGCGACCAGTTGCCGTTCGCGTCGGTCGTCGCCGTGCCCAGATCGGGGAGGTTCACCTCCGTGCCGTCCTCCGGCAGCAGGTCCGCGGCTTCGACCAGGACCTTCATGCCGACGGCCGGGTTGCCGTTCGGAAGCAGGAACCTGCCCGAGACCACCTCGGGACCGGTCGGGGGCTCGGACGGCGTGGGAGCGGTCGGCACGGGAAGGACGCCGGAGTCGTCCACGGGCGCGCCGAAGTAAGGCTTCTCGTCACCGGCGCTGGAAAGACAGGAAGCTGCGCCGGCAAAAACGGAACCCTTCAGCCCGACCGCGACGTCGTCATGCACCAGCGCGACGGGAGAACCGGCATATCTCTTGACCGCGCCCTCGGCGGTCTTCGTGTAGAAGACCCCGGGAGCCGGGCTCCAGGCGACCTCCGTGTCGGTCAGACCGGTGAGAACCACTGTCCCCGAAGGACCGGGGCCCAGGGTCACACTGTTCAAAGCCGCGGCGTAGTCCCAAGAGCGGATAACGCCGTCCAGCAACCCGTACACCTTGTTGCCGGCGGCCCATATCCGCGAGGACTTCTTCAGCTCCACCAGCGCGGGGGTGGTGGCCGGCATCTGTGCCAGTCGCGACATGCGCGCTGAGGCGGGTGTGCCGTCAGGGAACTGTGTGACGTAGACGTTGAGGTTGCCCGCCGCGTCGATATTGACGACCCGGCCGGCTGCATCGCTCCACAGCGTCCGGGAGTCGGCCCAGTCCTGTCCGGCTCGAATTTCGAAGCTGTATTCCGGAGTCAGAACACTGCCGCCCGACTCCGACTTGTCCTGATACGACTTCAACGCGACCTGACCGACTTCCATGTCCGGGCGGCCGGTCACAAATAGCCGGGTACCTCCCCCCGAGAAGGCTCGCGTCCCCACCGGGAGCACCGCGCTGGCCTCACCGCTGAAGAAACTACCTTCGTTCAGCGGGTCCCAGTCGACGTATCTGGTAATCGTCGTCCGAAATGAGCTGCCGGTCGTCACGACATAGGAGGGCACCGCGCCAGGGCACGATGCAGCCGCGGCCGCAGGTACCAGGTCGGTCACACCCCGGCCGGTGCCGGAATCTGCCGGAAGCAGAGAACCTCCGACCAGGGAAGCCGTGCACACCGCCGCCACCGCAACATATCTTCGCGTCCGGGTGGACTTTCTTTCCATTCATTCCCCCCAAGAGTTGTCCGAACGGGTCGTCGAGACCCATGGACATGCAATCATGATCACGTATGGATTGCAGCAGACATGACATTTATTGAGCATAAATTGAGTTTCACCGCCCTGAGCTTCCCCCTCTTTCCGCACTGCGGAACTGACCCAGGAAAAGGCAGTACCCACCGCACAGGCGGTGGGTACTGGATGCGACGCTACGAGCGTCGGTCAGCCGAACAGGTTGTACGCCTGCCAGCCGCTGCCGAAGTCCTTGCGGGCGAGGAAGCCGCCCTTGCCGTTGCCCGGGTACAGCCAGAGCTTGCCGGCGGTGTCGCGGGCCAGGACGTCGGCGACGCCGTCGCTGTTGACGTCACCGGTGGTGACGAGGGCGTTCATGGAACCGAAGGCCCCGACCAGGACGGGCGCGGACCACGGCTTGGTGGCGACGCCGGTGCCCTTGTACAGGTAGGTCTTGCCGTCCGAGGCGCGGGCGAAGATGTCGGCCTTGCCGTCGTTGGTGAAGTCACCGTGGCCGCGGATCATCGTGTACGTGCCCCAGCCGGTGCCGACGGAGACGGGGGCGTTGAAGCCGCCGTTGCCCCGGCCCGGGTAGATGCGCATGGTGCCGGCCGAGTCGACCGCGACCATGTCGGGCAGCTCGTCCCCGGTGACGTCACCGGGGGTGAGGATCGCCTTGTGCTTGCCCCAGCCCTTGGCGACGAGCTTGCTCTCCCACTTGCTGAGTGCGGGGACCCAGTGGTCCCAGTAGACGTCGCCGTTGTAGCGGTTCAGCACGTCCGCGTAGTCGTCACGGTCGAGGTCGTTCTGGAGCGCCAGGGTGTAGCCGCTCCAGTTGCCCAGGTTCTCCGTGCGGCTCAGCGAGGTGACCTTCGACGTCCACGCGAACATGGTGGAGTCCGAGGTGCGGCGGGCCAGCAGGTCGGCGGTGTGGTCACTGCTCCAGTTGGCGTCGTCGACGCGGGCCTGGACCGGTGCGGAGTACGTCGAGACCTTCGCGTACACGCCGTACTTGCCCTCGGCTGAGCAGTTCTCGTCGCCCCACGAGACGATGCCGACCAGGCGGCCGCTGACGACCAGCGGTCCGCCGGAGTCACCGTTGCAAGTGGTCTCGCTGGTCTCGTCGCTGCCGGTGGGCGCAGCGCCCGCGCAGAGCATGTGGCCCTTGATGAAGCCGTCGGGGTAGGCGGCGGCGCAGTTGGTGTCCGAGACGATGTCCGCGTCGGCGACCTTCAGCGTCTGCGAGGCGCTGTCGGGGTTCGTGGAGCTGGTGCGGCCCCAGCCGTACACCTTGCCGTCCAGGCCCGCCTGGTACAGCGCGCCGTCCGTCGGCTGCGCGAGCGGCAGCGGCTTGACGGAGACGGAGGAGGTCAGCGTGAGGACGGCCACGTCGGCGTCGAGCGTGTACGGGCTGTACGCCGGGTGGTTCCACTGACGGTACGCGCCGACCCGCTGGCCACCGTGGTAGTCCATGGAGCCGTCGGCGTTCTGGGTGGGCAGCTGGTCGGTGCCGACGACGACCACGCCGCTCTCGTACCACTTGATGCCCTTGACGCAGTGCGCCGCGGTGACGACCTTGGTCGGGGCGATCACGGCGCCGCCGCAGAAGTACCCCGCGCCGGTGCTGTCCTTGAAGTGGAGCTGCGCCATCCACGGTGCCGCCGAGATGGCCGTCTCCTGGCCGCCGATGATGCGGGCGCTGGGCGCGCTGTCGCCATCCGCGCCGTCCGGCGCCTTGACCAGGGACCGCTCGCTCTTGGCATCGGCCTTCATGGCTTCCGCGACGCGCCTGTCCAGCTCGCTCTTCGACGGCTCCGCGGGCTTCTTCGCGTCCACGCCGATCCGTGAGCCCTCGCCCGCCTCCGCGGAGTCCGAGCCGGTGACCGCGATGCCGGCCCCCACCAGGGCGACGACCGCGGCGGCGGCCGGCAGCGCCAATGTCATACGGCGCCGGTGTCGGCCGCCGCGCGTGCGTATCTGCACTGAGTAAACCCCTTGGGTAGGCCCGGCGCAGCGCGACCGCCCCGCCGGAAGAATCCATGACGAGGGCGGGGCATCACTGATGTGCGGGCAGCGAGCCGGAAAACCCCCCTGGCCTCGGCTCGTGCTGCGCGGCGGAATCCCCCCACGTCGATGTGCCGATGCTACGCCTGTCAAGTATGGGTTGACCAGCGGCGGGTGAGAACGGCGTGAAAACGGGGCCGCCCCGTCACCGGAGTGACGGGGCGGCCCCTTGTGAACCTCTGATACGACGTCAGTCGTTGTTGTTACCGGACGACGGGGTCGTCTTCTGGATCTGGAGCAGGAACTCGGCGTTCGACTTCGTCTGCTTCATCTTGTCGAGCAGCAGCTCGATCGCCTGCTGCTGGTCGAGCGCGTGCAGCACCCGGCGCAGCTTCCAGACGATGGCGAGCTCGTCGCTGCCCAGCAGGATCTCCTCCTTGCGGGTGCCGGACGCGTCGACGTCCACCGCCGGGAAGATGCGCTTGTCGGCGAGCTTCCGGTCGAGCTTGAGCTCCATGTTGCCGGTGCCCTTGAACTCCTCGAAGATCACCTCGTCCATGCGCGAGCCGGTGTCGACCAGCGCGGTGGCCAGGATGGTCAGCGAGCCGCCGTCCTCGATGTTGCGCGCGGCACCGAAGAAGCGCTTCGGCGGGTAGAGCGCGGTCGAGTCGACACCACCGGACAGGATGCGGCCGGAGGCCGGTGCCGCGAGGTTGTACGCACGGCCCAGGCGGGTGATCGAGTCGAGCAGGACGACCACGTCGTGGCCCAGCTCCACGAGGCGCTTGGCGCGCTCGATGGCCAGCTCGGCAACGGTGGTGTGGTCCTCGGCGGGGCGGTCGAAGGTCGAGGAGATGACCTCGCCCTTGACCGACCGCTGCATGTCGGTGACCTCTTCCGGACGCTCGTCGACCAGGACGACCATCAGGTGGCACTCGGGGTTGTTCGTGGTGATCGCGTTGGCGACCGCCTGCATGATCATGGTCTTGCCGGTCTTCGGCGGGGCCACGATCAGGCCTCGCTGGCCCTTGCCGATCGGCGACACGAGGTCGATGATCCGCGTGGTCAGCACACCCGGGTCGGTCTCCAGACGGAGGCGGTCCTGCGGGTAGAGCGGCGTCAGCTTGTTGAACTCGGGACGGCCGCGGCCGGAGTCGGCGGCCATGCCGTTGGCCGAGTCCAGGCGGACCAGCGCGTTGAACTTCTCGCGGCGCTCGCCCTCCTTCGGCTGGCGCACGGCACCGGTGATGTGGTCACCCTTGCGCAGACCGTTCTTGCGGACCTGGGCGAGCGAGACGTACACGTCGTTCGGGCCCGGCAGGTAGCCGGAGGTGCGGATGAACGCGTAGTTGTCGAGGATGTCCAGGATGCCCGCGACGGGGATCAGGACGTCGTCCTCGGAGACCTGCGGCTCGCCAGCCTGGAACTCGTCGCGGCCACGGCGGCCACGGCGGTCGCGGTAGCGGCCGCGGCGCCCGCGACGGCCGCCCGCCTCGTCGTCGTACCCGTCGTCCGGCGGGCCGGCCTGGCCGCCCTGCTGGCCGCCCTGGCGCTGCTGGCGCTGGCCGCCCTGCTGGTCGTCGCCCTTGCCGCCGCGGTCGCGCTGGCGGTCACGCTGACGGTCCCGGCGGTCGCCGCCGCGCTCGCCACGGTCACGCTGACGGTCCCGGCGGCCGCCTTCGGCGGTGTCGAGGGCCGTGTCGGCCTTGGCCTCGGGCTGCCCGTCGGCCTTCGTCTCGGTCCTGGCCTCCGTGCGGACGTCCGTGCGGACCTCGGTCCGGACGTCGCCCTCGGGGCTGCCCGCGGGCGCGGTGGCGCGGCGACGCCGGCGCTCGCCCACGGGGTGGTCGTCACTGGCCGGCTGACCGGGGATCTCGATCTGCTGCTGCGCCACGACCTTGTCTTCGGCCTTGTCGGCGGTCTTCTCGGCCTTCTCGGCCTTGGCGGCGGCCTTGTCGACAGCCTTGTCGGCGGCCTCCTCGCCCGTACGGGCCTTGGAGGTGGCGCGACGCTTCGGCTTCGTCTCGGCGGCACCGGCCGCGTCGGCGGTCTTGGGCGCGGAGGCGCCGCCTCCGGCCTGCGCCTCCTTGATGACCTCGATCAGCTGGCTCTTGCGCATCCGCGCGGTGCCCCTGATGCCGAGGCCTGACGCGACCTGCTGCAGCTCGGCCAGGACCATGCCCTCGAGGCCGGTGCCGGAGCGGCGGCGCCGTGACGTGGTGCCAGTGGCAGCACCTGCGGCGGGCGCGGCGGTGTCGACACTGTTGTCGGCAGTCACGCCCATCAGATCGGTGGTGTCGCTCACGAAGGGTCCTTCCCTGGAGCGGACGTCGGCCTTCTGGCTCGGCGACCGGTTGTGCTGTCCGACAGCGGTCCTTGATCGGTGGACCGAGTCGGGGCGGTGGTCCCGCCGGGTACGGCGGAGAAGAAAAAACGTGCTTGGGTCCGGCCCGAGGCCCCCTGCTCGGCCCGCTCCTGGGAAAAGCGAGGGGTGTCGCGCGCCGGTTCCGGAGCGTGCTCGAAACTGCTCAGGCAGGCTGCTCAGGCAGTGGAGGAGGCTCCCGGAAGAATGGTGGTCCCGGATGGGGACACTCAGCACCGCGCCACAAAGACGTCGGGTGCAGACTCGAGGTTAACACTACCGGCTCCAACAAACATTCCCCCTCTCCAACACCGGCAACCGTGTTCTACGGGGCGAGCGGCAGGACACTCGCACCCGAGACGTCGAGGGCCAGCCTGTTGGCCGCCCAGCCCTCGCCCGCCAGCCGCGCGACCTTCTCCGCCGCGCCGTCCTCGACCAGCGCGAGGACCGTGGGGCCCGCGCCGGAGATGACCGCGGGAACGCCGTCCGCGCGCAGTCGGTTCACAAGTTCCACGCTCTGGGGCATGGCAGGAGCCCGGTACTCCTGGTGCAGCCGGTCCTCCGTGGCGGCGAGCAGCAGCTCGGGACGCCTGGTCATGGCCTCGACGAGCAGCGCGGCACGGCCGGCGTTGACCGCGGCGTCCACGTGGGGGACGGTGCGCGGCAGCAGGCCGCGGGCGGCCTCGGTGAGGACCGGCTTTCCGGGGACGAAAACCACTGGAACGATGGAATCGGCGGGGTTCATCCGGATCGCCCGGGCGGCGCCGCCCTCCATCCAGGCGAGCGTGAAGCCGCCGAGCAGGCAGGCGGCCACGTTGTCGGGGTGACCCTCGATCTCGGTGGCGAGTTCCAGCAGTGCCGCGTCGTCGAGCCTGGCGTCGCCGCCTATGGTCACCGCGCGGGCGGCGACGATACCGGCGCAGATGGCGGCCGAGGAGGAACCCAGGCCGCGGCCGTGCGGGATGCGGTTGGCGCAGACCACCTCGAGGCCGCGCGGCTGCCCGCCCAGCAGGTCGAAGGCCGTGCGCATGGAGCGTACGAGCAGATGGCTCTCGTCGCGCGGGAGGTTGTCGGCGCCCTCCCCGGCGATGTCGATGTGCAGCCCGGCGTCGGCGACCCGGACGACGACGTCGTCGTACAGCCCCAGCGACAGGCCGAGGGCGTCGAAGCCCGGGCCGAGGTTGGCGCTGGTGGCGGGAACGCGCACCCGGACGGCGGCGGCGCGGAACGCGGGACCGGCCATCGTGCGATGACTCTCCTTGGATCTGACGACGAGGTTGTCGAGGGTTTTCGAGGTTTCGGGGTTCTGCGAGAGGTACGAAGGCTTGGCGGAGGTACGAAGACCCATGGGCCGCAGCGGCATCAACGGCAACAGCACCGCGGCATACGCGGCGGGGTGGGTTCAGTACAGCCTATCGAAGGAAGGTTCTGTGGCGACATAGGGCGCACAGGAGGCGCACGATGCGTGTCGCGAGCCGTCCTGTGCTTCCGCGTATGGCGCAGTGCGGGTTGCGGTTTTCGGCCAGAGTTCGCACCCGCGCGGCGGCCGGTTACGGGTCGGTCCCGGCCGGTGCACGACCGGGCCCGACCGGGGCCGGATCGAGGCCCGGCCGTGGACCGGTCGCCGCTCAGACCAGGCCGAGCCGCTCGGCGGCGGTGGCGGCGTCGACCGGCACGGTGACCGGCTGGGGCGCTCCGGCGACCGCCCAGTCCGGGTCCTTGAGGCCGTTTCCGGTCACGGTGCACACGATCGTCTGCCCCGGGTCGACCTTGCCCTGCTCCGCCGCCTTCAGCAGGCCGGCCACCGAAGCGGCGGACGCGGGCTCCACGAAGACGCCCTCCTGCGACGCCAACAGGCGGTAGGCGCGCAGGATCTCACGGTCCGTCACCTCATCGATGAAACCGCCCGACTCGTCCCGCGCGGCCAGCGCGTAGTTCCACGAGGCGGGGTTGCCGATCCGGATCGCGGTGGCGATCGTCGACGGGTCCTTGACGACCTCGCCCCGCACGATGGGCGCGGAGCCGGAGGCCTGGAAGCCCCACATACGCGGCCTGCGGGTGGAGACCCCGTCCGCCGCGTACTCGGTGTAGCCCTTCCAGTAGGCGGTGATGTTGCCGGCGTTGCCGACGGGCAGGACGTGGATGTCGGGGGCGTCGCCCAGCATGTCCACGATCTCGAACGCGGCGGTCTTCTGGCCCTCGATACGGACCGGGTTGACCGAATTGACCAGCGCCACCGGGTAGTTGTCGGACAGCGCGCGGGCCAGCGTCAGACAGTCGTCGAAGTTGCCGTCGACCTGGAGGATCTTCGCGCCGTGCACGAGGGCCTGGCCCATCTTGCCGAGCGCGATCTTGCCCTGGGGCACGAGCACGGCGGAGACCATGCCCGCGCGCACGGCGTACGCGGCCGCCGACGCGGACGTGTTGCCGGTGGAGGCGCAGATGACGGCCTGCGCGCCCTCCTCCTTGGCCCGGGTGATGGCCATGGTCATACCGCGGTCCTTGAAGGATCCGGTGGGGTTGGCGCCCTCGACCTTCAGGTGGACCTCGCACCCCGTGCGCTCGGAGAGCACCTGCGCGGGCACGAGCGGCGTGCCACCCTCACGGAGCGTGACGACCGGGGTGGTGTCCGTGACCGGCAGCCGGTCCCGGTACTCCTCGATGATTCCGCGCCACTGGTGAGTCATTGCTGGTTACTCTCCTTCGACCCGCATGATGCTGGCGACACCACGCACGGTGTCGAGCTTGCGCAGCGCCTCGACGGTCCCCGAGAGGGCGGCGTCGGGCGCGCGGTGGGTGACGACGACGAGGTCGGCCTCGCCGTCCTTGCCCTGCTGGCGCACCGTATCGATGGATACGCCGTGCTCGGCGAAGACCGTCGCGACCTGGGCGAGGACGCCCGGCTTGTCGGCCACGTCGAGGCTGATGTGGTACCGCGTCACCACGTCGCCCATGGGGCTGACGGGGAGCTGGGTGTACGCGGACTCGCCGGGCCCCGTCGCGTCGTTGAGGCGGTTGCGGCAGACGGCGACGAGGTCGCCGAGGACGGCGGACGCGGTCGGCGAACCGCCGGCACCGGGCCCGTAGAACATCAGCTGCCCGGCGGCGTCCGCCTCGACGAACACGGCGTTGTACGCGCCGCGCACGGAGGCCAGCGGGTGGCTGAGCGGGATCATCGCCGGGTGCACGCGCGCGGTGACGGAGCCGCCGTCGGCGGCCCGCTCGCAGATGGCGAGCAGCTTGATGGTGCAGCCCATCCGCTTGGCGGAGGCGAAGTCGGCGGCGGTGACCTCGGTCATGCCCTCGCGGTACACGTCGTCGAGGCGTACGCGGGTATGGAAGGCGATCCCGGCGAGGATGGCGGCCTTGGCGGCGGCGTCGAAGCCCTCGACGTCGGCGGTCGGGTCGGCCTCCGCGTACCCGAGGGCGGTGGCCTCGTCGAGGGCCTCGGAGTACCCGGCCCCGGAGGTGTCCATCTTGTCGAGGATGAAGTTCGTCGTGCCGTTGACGATGCCCAGCACCCGGTTGACCTTGTCACCGGCGAGGGACTCGCGCAGCGGGCGGATCAGCGGGATGGCGCCGGCGACGGCCGCCTCGTAGTACAGGTCCTGGCCGTGCTGCTCGGCGGCGGCGTACAGGCTCTGGCCCTCCTGGGCGAGGAGCGCCTTGTTCGCCGAGACCACGGAGGCGCCGTGCTCGAACGCGGTGGTGATCAGTGTGCGGGCGGGCTCGATGCCCCCGATGACCTCGACGACGACGTCGATGTCCCCGCGTTTGACCAGGGCGGTCGCGTCGGTGGTGATGAGCTCCTGGGGAATGCCCTCACGCACCTTGGAGGGCCGGCGGACGGCGACACCGGCGAGCTCGACGGGAGCGCCGATGCGCGCCGCGAGGTCGTCGGCGTGCGTCGTCATGATGCGCGCCACCTCTGAGCCGACCACTCCACAGCCCAGCAGCGCCACCTTCAGCGGACGCGTACGCATCATCCGACCTCACTTCTCATACTTCTACGGTGTGGACAGTCTCACTCACCGGACGGAAGTTTCTCCCTTCCGTCCGGATTATGAGACATCTATTTCATCAGCCGACATCGAGACGCAGAAGATCTTCCTCTGTCTCACGCCGGACGATCACGCGCGCCTGTCCGTCCTTCACCGCGACGACGGGCGGCCGGAGGACGTGGTTGTAGTTGCTGGCCATGGAACGGCAGTACGCGCCGGTGGCCGGAACGGCGATGAGGTCACCCGGCGCGAGGTCGGCCGGCAGGAACGCGTCCTTGACGACGATGTCGCCACTCTCACAGTGCTTGCCGACGACGCGGCTGAGCATCGGCTCGGCCTCGCTCGTCCTGGACACGAGCACGACGGAGTACTCGGCGTCGTACAGCGCGGTGCGGATGTTGTCCGACATGCCGCCGTCGACGCTTACGTACGTCCGCAGCCCGGCGAGCGGCTTGACCGTGCCGACCTCGTAGAGCGTGAACGCGGTCGGGCCGACGATGGCGCGGCCCGGTTCGACGGAGATGCGCGGCGTCGCGAGCCCCGCCGCCTCGCACTCGCGCGTGACGATGTCGCGGAGCGCCTTGGCGATCTCGTGCGGCTCGCGCGGGTCGTCGTCGGGGGTGTACGCGATGCCGAGGCCGCCGCCGAGGTCGATCTCCGGCAGCTCGACGCCGTGCTCGTCGCGCACCTGCTTGAGCAGCCCGACCACCCGGTGCGCGGCCACCTCGAACCCGGAGGTGTCGAAGATCTGCGAGCCGATGTGGGAGTGGATGCCGATGAGCTCCAGGCCGTCGAGCTTCAACGCGCGCCGGACCGCCTCCGCCGCCTCGCCGCCCGCGAGCGCGATGCCGAACTTCTGGTCCTCGTGGGCGGTGGCGATGAACTCGTGGGTGTGCGCCTCGACGCCCACGGTCACCCGGATCTGCACCTTCTGCCGCTTGCCCAGGCTCTGGGCGATGTGCGCCACCCGCACGATCTCCTGGAAGGAGTCGAGCACGATCCGGCCCACGCCGGAGCGTACGGCCCGCTCGATCTCCTCCTCGGACTTGTTGTTCCCGTGGAACGCGATCCGCTCGGCGGGCATGCCGGCTTCCAGAGCGGTCGTCAGCTCTCCGCCCGAACAGACATCGAGATTGAGCCCCTCTTCCTTCAGCCACCGCACGACGGCGCGGCTGAGGAAGGCCTTCCCGGCGTAGAACACGTCCGCGTCCTTGCCGAACGCCTCGGCCCAGGCGCGGCAGCGGGCGCGGAAGTCGGCCTCGTCGAGGAAGTAGGCGGGGGTGCCGAACTGCTCGGCGAGCTCGGTGGCGGTCAGGCCGCCGACGGTGAGGACGCCGTCCTCGTTCCGGGTGACGGTCCGGGACCAGACCTTCTCGTCGAGCCGGTTGAGGTCGGCGGGCGGGGCGGAGTAGTGGCCCTCGGGGAGGACATCGGCGTGGCGGGGCCCGGCGGGGTGTGCGGAACGGCTCATTTCTCTCTCACAAGTAGTCAGGGGCGCTGATGCCGAGCAGGGCCAGGCCGCCGGCCAGCACCGTCCCGGCGGCTTCGGCGAGGGCGAGCCGGGAGCGGTGGGCGGCCGAGGGTTTCTCGTCGCCGAGGGGCAGCACGGTGTGCTGGAACCCCAGGAACGCGTCGGCGGTGGCCTCCAGGTGCCGGGCGACCCGGTCGGGGGCGCAGTGGCGGGCTGCGGCTTCGAGAACGGCGGGGTAATCGCCGAGGGCGGCGAGGAGGCGCGGCGCGTCGACATCCTCTTCGTACGCGGGGCTCATGTCGAACCGGACCGCGTTACGGAGGAGAGCCCGCGCCCGCGCATGGGCGTACCGCACGGTGAACAGCGGATTGGCCTCGCTCTGGACGAGCAGCCCGTCCGGCCCGAGGGCCCGGTCGTGCGCGGCGGGCCGGAGCAGCGCCCAGCGGGCGGCGTCGGGGCCGAGGGCGTGGACGTCGTAGGTCACGGGGAGGGGGCGGAGGGTGAGGGTTTCGGCGGTGTCGTCGGCGCCGTCGCGTAGGGCGGCGGGCTCGGCGTGGTCGCGTACCTGGGCGCCCGGCCGGTCCGGGAGGGCGGCGGGCTCGGCGTCGTCGCGTACGTCGGCGGGCTCGGCGGCGTCGCGTACCTGGGCGCCCGGCCGGTCCGGGAGGGCGGCGGGCTCGGTCTGGTCGACGACCGCACCCTGCGCTTCCAGCAGCCCGCGCACGGCGTCGGCCATGACGGCGGCCCGGACGTCGCCACGGTGGCTCAGCCGGAAGGCTCGCCCTGCCAGGGACGTGCCGTGCCCGTAGCGCTCACGCGCGTCGAGGATGTCCCGGACGAGGGCGCGCCGGCCGCGGTCGGCGAGGGTGATGTTGAGGAACCCGGGCCCGGTGATCTCCACGCACTCGATGCCGTCGGCCTCCGCGATCCGGGACCCCAGCACCTGGGCGACGCCCAGCGGCTCCATCCCCGCGTCACGGGCCAGCTGGAGCGCGGCGTTGGTGGCCCAGTCCCCCCGCCCGCCGGGCCTCGGGCGCTCCACCACCACGCGCTCGGGGACCCGCGTCTGCGCCCGCAGCGCACCCTCACCGACCGCGCGGCGCACGGCGTGCAGCACGGTGAGGGAGAGATCTGCGGGGGTCACGGGACAAGCGTATGGGAGGAGGTGGTCTCGGGCGGAACCGGTTTCGCCATGCGGTCATCGTGTGGCGGCGTCAGCTCCAGGCGCTTCCGGTGCTCCCGGCCCGTCCGGCACCCCTCCGCCCGTCGAGCGGCGGCGGACTCTCCCGGTGCCTGAGCTGCCGCACCAGCCGAACGAGCTCGGCCGGCTCGAAGGGCTTCGCGAGGAACGCGTCCACCCCGGCGGCGAGCCCGCTCTCCACCTCGTACTGCGTGCACGCGCTGACGATCGCCACGGGCAGGTGCCTGGTCCGCGGATCCTCCCGCAACCGCTCGGCGGTCCTGAGCCCGTCCAGGCGGGGCATGACGACATCGAGGGTCACCACGTCAGGACGGACGTGGTGGACGACGTCCAGACACTCGGCACCGTCGGCCGCGGTCACGACCTCGAAGCCCTCCAGCTCGAGATTGACCCTGATCAGCTGCCGGATGACCCTGTTGTCGTCCACGACGAGCACCCGGCCGGACACGCCTGACACAACTCGAGAGTAGGTCGAGCTCCAGCCCTGCGTCCGGGTTTTCCCCACTTCCGCCCCACACGGGCGACCCGGCCTGCCGCGCCCCCTGGAAATACCTGTTCACAGCCACGGCCCGTGAGCTGGTAGGGTTCTACCCGTCGCCGCCGAACGCGGCGGACGCCCCCGTAGCTCAGGGGATAGAGCAACGGCCTCCGGAGCCGTGTGCGCAGGTTCGAATCCTGCCGGGGGCACAGAAGCCGGAACAGCGTGATCATCCCGCTGACCTGCGGAAGTGCCAGACTTCAAGAGCCGGACTCAGTCTCACTGGGTCCGGCTCTTTGTCACTGCTTGTCACTGGTCTCGTGCGAGTAGCGTGTGAGCCCCTACCGGATCCAAAGCGCACGGGCGCTTGCCGTCACCAAGCCGACAGCGGTAAGCACCGCGAGCCTTGCGGAACCGACCACCCCGCCTCCCGTCGACGGGCAGACTCCGTAGAGATCATCTGAGCCCCTGCCCGGGGACGTCCGACTTCACAGCCTCGCCGGTATTGACCGGTCCGGGGAAGGAGGTCAGGGCCTCGGGCGGCGCCCACGAGGCGTACACCCCTGCGGTTGTGGGCAGGGCGCTAGCCGCGCGCCCGAGGGTCTGGGGTGCGGAGAGCAGATCGGCTGTGGCCCGCTGAACGGTCGCGTCGTCGAGCATGGGCGCACCCTAGGCGCGACGGAGCGGCTCTGTCATTGCCTACGGCATCACCCCGCAGCTTGATCAGACAGGCGGCTCAGGGGGCGTGCTTACTTGCGGGTTCATCTCGTTGGCGCGGGTAGCAGGCGTGGTGCGCCACTCGGACCAAGACCCCGGCGGTTTACGGCCGGTGGTGGATTTCCGTTGCTCAGCCCGCGCGCGAGTGTCCGCCCTTCACCCTGCGCCGGACCCTGGCCGGACTCCTCGTGCCCGCCGAGAGCTACCTCACCACCTGGACCGACCGCGTCGTCCTGATCCCCGAGGACGAGCAGCGCCTTGCCCACTGGATGCACCGGCACCTCACCCTCACGTGGACCAAGCGCCCCGACCCGGTCCCGCTGGAGAAGGAACCAATCTCCCATCTGTGCCCGCCGCTGAACGCCGAGGGAACGGAGCATGGCGCCTCCCGTGTCCGCGCCAAGCAGGCACGAGCCTTCTACTACGCCAGTGCCGGCCCGCGCCCGGACAAGTAGCCGACGTAGTCCAGCTGTCGCGGGCCCGTATGTCTCGGCGGCTGCCCTGCGCGCGCCGGCGGCGAGGGCCCGGGTTGCACCGGTTCGTCCGAGGACTCCCACAGGGACGGATCACCGCCGGGCCAGTACCCGCCCGGCCCCGTCTGAACGGACTCGAGTTCCGCAGACGGGGAGGATTGGCGGTAGGATACGTAGCATGAGTGAGCCCACCGGCAAGTATTCGATCACCATGCCACGCGACGTCGCCGAAGCCGCCAAGGCCCGCAGCGGCCCCTCCGGCCTGTCCGCGTACGTCGCCGCAGCCGTCGCCCGCCAGATCGAGCGCGACAACCTCAACGAACTCATCACCGTCGCCGAAGCCGAACACGGGCCTGTCACCGACGAGGAGATCCAGGCGCTGCGCGACCAGCTCCACCAGGCCCGCGACAGCCAGGCGGCGGGCGGAGCGAACGCCGCGTGAGCCGCTCCCCCGCCATCCCCGGCGGCACACTCGTGCTGGACAGCGAGGGACTGGCCAAGGCCGTCCTCCGCGACCGGACTGTCACCGCCTGGCTCGCCCTCGCCCGCGCCGACGACCTACGCGTGATCACCTCCGCAGCCACCCTGGTGGAAGTCGTCCACCCGCGGATCAACCGCCCGGCCCTGGAGTGGACCCTCTCCCGCCTCGTCGTCGAACCGGTCACCGAACCCATCGCCCGCCACGCTGCCGCTCTCCTCGCTGACCTCGGCCTGCACGGACACAAGTACGCCATCGACGCCATGCTCAGCGCCACCGCCCTCGCCGCCCCCGGACCCGTGACAGTCCTGACCTCCGATCCGGAGGACCTGGCAGCGCTGTGCGGTGGGCACGCCACCGTCGTCAAAGTCTGATCCTGCTGTGGACACCTGGGCGAGCCATGGCCGCTCGCCCGAAATGGGCTGAGCCAAGTGCTCCACTGTTGGTCTTCTTCTGGCGCCTGCCACGGGCTCACTCACGAGTTCTGGAAGGACAGCGCCCCGTAGACCGAGCAGCGGGAGACAGCCCAGTTCAGGAGGATCGGCGCCGGCCGACGTAGCCCTGGATGCTGTTCGCCCTCATCACACAAGCCAGCCCCTACGTGAGCTTGACGACCACCGGCCCGCCTTTCGTCATCACCCGGATGCACCGCCACAACGGGGCGTGGCCAAGGCCGACTCCCGCTGGCAGGACCCTGCTGCGCCAAGGACAGGAAGGTCTGCCTACGGCGCTTCGCACTCCCTGAGCATGTGGATCTCCCGGATGGTGGCTGGGTCGCGTGGTACCGGAAGGGCCTGGGTGCTGATGACCTGAGTGCCCGTGGCCCGCGCCGCGTTTGCCAGGTCTTGCAGGACGTCGTCGACCGCGGTGGTGTCAATGCCTTGCTGGTATGGGTTGTCCAGGAGCAGCAGGCGAGGAGACGCGGCTTCTTCACTGAGGTCGGACACCAAAAAGAGGGTGGCGTAGCTGTAGGCCAGGAAGAAGAGCACCTTCGTCTCTGCCCCCAGGGCCTGGTCGCAGGGGCGGGTGCCGACGTAGAACGTGAGGTCACTGTCATTGATGGTGTGGCCCCTACCGGAGGAACCAGGAAGAGTTCGAAGATGCGGATCGTGAGCCCCCGAGCAACTCAAGCTTGAGGTCAGGGTCTGCCGGGTGAGACGAGCCAGTGTGCCGCCCGACAGACTGGCCCGGCGGGCGCCAGGTTCGCGACAGACCGATTCGCCCATTCAGCCGTACCAAAGCCGCGGGCACGGGCAGCAGCCGCTCCGCGCGGCTCACAGCTCGTGTTCGTCCATCAGTCGCATCAGGTTCCGCTTGCGCTTCTGGGTGGCGCGCAGGTTGGTGGTGTAAGCCGCGAACGCGTCCGGGGTGCCCAGGCGGCGATGGCAGTCACGGATGCGCAGCAGCAGGCTGACGAGCTGTTCGTAGGCGGCGTTGCCGGTCTGGCGGGTGAGCGGGTCGGCCAGGCGGAGGTAGACGGGGAGAGCATCGGCGGGGCGGGCGGCGCGGGACTGGTCGGCGAGGGTGAGCCACTGGCTGTCGTGGGCACCGTTTTCGGTGGCTGCCTGCCAGGCGGCGTCGATGTCCTTGTCGTCGAGTAGGACGTCAACCAGGACGGGGCCGCCATGGATGCCCTTCCGTCCGGCGTCGGCACGCAGCAGGGACAGCGCGTTCTCGCGCTCAGCCGGCCAGCATTCGGCGGCCTGGGCCATGGCGCGGAGTTGCCGGTAGGTGAGCAGGGTGCAGCGCGCGGCGAAGTGGTCGCGCCGCAGGGCGACGGCGTCGGCGAGGCGGCCGGCCTGTGCGTAGCGGTCGGCGAGGTGGTCGACGAGGGCGGTGTCGACGGTGGCGAGGTCCTCGGCATCCCGGATGCCGCGCTCGGCCCATTCCAGGGCCTCGCCGGGGCGTCCGGCGGTGTCCAGTTCGCGGGCGATGACGAGGTGGGTGTGGCCGTCCGGCGCGAGGTCTGCGGCGTGCACGGCGATCACCATGTCGACGTCCCGTCCCGCCTTGGCGAGGCGCTGCATCAGGTCTTTCTCGGCCCAGCCGGTGCGGTTGGCCTTCCACGCCTCGACCGCGCGCCGGCGCAGGGCGGTCATCCCCTGGTCTCCGAGCAGGTCATCGTAGTCGAGGGGGTCGATGCCGGTCAGATCGGCCGCGTCATCGAGCGCGTGGGCGACCAGCCAGTGCGCGAGCTCCTCCGGATCGGGGCGCACCTCGTGACAAGCGTCGTGATGGACGTCGGCGAGGTCGGCACCGATCTGCCCGAGCCATCCGTCGGAGTCGTCGACGCTCTCCACCACCCCGGCCAGCAGCCCCATCGCCTCCCGCGCCAGGACCATCGCGTCGGCCGCCCGGCCCGAGCCGGTCAGCGACCGGATCGCGGACACCGCCTGCCCGGCCTGGTCGGAGTAGGCACGGGCGTCGGCGTATTCGACGTAGCCGTACCGAGCGAACGGGCCGATGTCGAGCAGCTCACGGACACGTGACCGGACCCAGGCCAAGTCGCCGCTGGCGCTCGCCGCCCGCAGTTCGAGGCGGCGCCGCACGTTCCGGTCCTCGGCGGCCTCGTCCCGTACAAGGGTGAGCAGTTCGTCCCGCGACAGACCGGAGAGCCAGGCGTCAACGCCCCGCGCCCGGTCCCGGGACGCCTTCCGCTGCCGGGGAGGTCGGCCTCCTGAGCCATCACGGTCAGACCGAGCGCGACCAGATGCTTGCAGAAGTTGCCTTCCTGGCCGTACGGGCAGTCGCACGCGCCCGTCGGCCCCCTGCGCCCGCCCAGGGACAGCTCGACCTCGTACCGCTCCGTGCCATGAACCGACGCCCTGATCCAGTCGTCACAGACCTCGATCCCGGACACCGCGTCGACGTAGCCGACCCCACGCTCAAAGGAACGCGCCCCGGACAGCGCCCTCAGATTCGCCTCGGTAAGACCGTCCACGACTCTCCGCACTCCGTCTCGGTCTCCGCTCAACAGCTTTCACCCTAACGGCCGCCGACCAGCCGGACCCTGCGATCAGCCCGGCATACAGCCCCACGAAAGACCACTCCCCACACGCCAGGACGCCGCCCCGCTGCACATAAAACGGAACTAACAACGCATTTCACTCTCGCGGGACATGCGCGGGACATGCGCGGGACCGTGGGGCTGAGCACTCGTCAGCAAGGCCGCTGACCTGCGGAGCCCCCTGGGAACGGTCCGGCCTCCGGAGCCGTGGGCGCAGGTTCGAATCCTGCCGGGGGCACCGTGTATGGGGTGCCCAAAGACCCCGCCACCAGCGCTTTCGCTGAGGACGGGGTCTTCGCGTACGCGGCGGAGGCCCCAGCCCGCCCTGTCAGGCCGGGCTCGTCCATGTGTCCGGGCGGGGTGTCAGCATCGTGGAGACCACCAGGCCGGACGAGGTCATGACGTCCGCCACGAAACGCAGGCGTCCGACGCCGAGGCGGCGCAGTGCCGGGCCGTGGTCGGCGGCGACGACGACGGAGACCGCGAGCAGGGCAAGCCGCCACAGGGTCATCACCGGGCGGCGCAGCGGGCGGGGCAATTCCGCGAGGGAAGCGTGCAGTCGCTCGCAGTGGAAGGGGACGTGGCGCTGTTCGTCGGACAGGATCCGGCCCGCCACATCCGACGTCAGCGGGTCGTCGGTGCCATCCCGTAGGGCACGGTAATAACGCAGCGCCACCACTTCCGCGATCATCAGGACCAACAGTTCCATGCGCAGGCCCAGGAGGCGCCGCAGCCGTACGAAGACCGTGTCGGTCCAGTGCCCGGGCAGCGCCGGTATGCCACCTGCAGCAAGGAGCCGGGCGAGCAGGCGGGCGTGGTTCTGTTCCTCGGCGACGAAGAGCCGGACCGCCTGCGCGTAGTCGGTGTCGCCGGCCTGGTCCGCTTTGCCGATCAGGTTGTCACCGTCACCGTCCTCACCGACCTGGAAGCGCTGGATGCCGGTCCACACCGCCGGGTGCAGGGTCGCGCCTCGCCCCCAGTCCGGGTCGCCCTGCGCGCGCCTGCGCTCATGCTCGTCCTCGAACCGCCCGGTCCACTTGGCGAAGTCGCCGGCCTGCACCCGGTCCCCCTCTCCGAGGACACGGCCACCGTGCCCCCCGAGCCAGCGTTCCACGGGGGCGGGGCGTCAGCCGAGGCGGGTGAGTTTCTCGCTGATGGACGGCTCGGTGAGGTCGGTTGTGAGGGCCACCGGTACGCGGTCGGGGCCGGTTCCGGTGCCGATGGCCAGTTCGCCGATCACGGTGCCGGCTTCGGCGGTGTGCGGGATCGTCTTGTCGGCGTTGCGGAAGGTGAGCTTCAGCTTCTGGCCCGGGACGCCCACGGCCTTGAAGTCCTTGGTCGCCACGACCGGGGTGCGGCCGCCGAGGCCGTCGTCGACGTGGCCGACGACTTGGCCCTTCTTCACCACGGTGGCGGAGGTGAGGGCTTCGCGTACGGCCTGGATGACTCGCTTGCTGTTGTCCTGCACCAGGCGGAGGCTGTTGCCGCCGTTGGGGTCGGGACCGGTGACGTGCTGGTCCATCATCGTGCCGAGGATGAGCCGGTCCTTGCCGTCCACGGTCTTGTACGCCGCCCATGACAGCGCTCCTCCGGCCGGGGTGCTGGAACCGGTCTTGATGCCCCTGATGCTCAATCCGGCCACGATGAGGCGGTCGTTGTTGTTGTAAATGCGCCCGAGACCGGGGACGTCGGCGTTCGGCATGGCGACGACGGCACGGAAAGCGTCGAATTTCATGACCGCTTCGGCCAGTTTGAGCTGGTCGACGGCGGTACTGACGGTCTTGCTGTCCAAGCCGCTGGGATCGGTGTAGGTGGTGTTCTTCATACCGAGGGCTTTCGCGGCGTCGTTCATCTTCTTCACGAAAGCGGCCTCGTCCTGGGCGCCCGTGTCCCAACGGGCGAGCAGTCGGCCGATGTTGTTGCCCGACGGAATCATCAGCATTTTCAGCATGTCCTGCTGGCTGAACGTCTGGCCGGCCTTGAGCCCTTCGATGCGCGATTCGTTCTCGGACTTGCCCTCTTCCACGGCCTGGGCGTCGACCTTGATCAGCGGGCCCTTCTCGTCCTTCTTGAGAGGGTGTTCCCGGAGGATTACGTAGGCCGTCATGATCTTGGCGACACTCGCCGTGGGGACGGGCTTCTCCTCCCCGAACGTCCCGATGCTCCCGGAGCCCACGACCGTGACGGCGGCCTGTCCCTTTTCAGGCCACGGGATGGTCGCGCTGCCCTCGAAGGTGAAGGAGGACGCCGCCTCGCCGAGCGCGAGGGTCGGCTCCGGGAGCGGGCGGAGCATCTGTACGGCAAGGACAACGAGCCCGAGGAGCGCCACGAGCGGCGTCCAGATCTTCACCCGCCGGGCGATGGTGCGCGGCAGGGAAGGGGGCGGCGGCGGGGTGTTGGTCAGCTGTGCCAGCAGGTCGAGCGGGGGCTTCGCCTCCTGCTCGGCGACCGGAGTCTCGGATGGCCTGCTTGATGCTGTGGCGCGCGGTGTGCCCGTCGGTGTAGCGGGCGGTGTGGCGGTTGCTGCGGCGGGCGGTGTGCCGGTTGGTGTGGCGGAATCGTCCGGCTGGCCGACTTCGAGGGTCGGGTCCGGCTGGTCGGCCGCGGCGGCGTCGTCCGTTTCGTCGGCCGGAGCGGCTTCGTCGGCCGGGGCGGCGTCGTCCGTCTCGGCGGTCGGGTCCGTGACGTCGGTCTCGTCGGCGTCCGGCTCGTCGGTCTCGACGGTCGGGGCGGCTTCGTCGGCTTCGTCCGGCTCGACGGTCCGGTCCGCGACATCGGTCTCGTCGGCGTCCGGCTCGTCGGCCGGAGCGGCTTCGTCAGCCGGGGCGGCATCGTCCGTCTCGATGGTCGGGTCCGTGACGTCGGTCTCGTCGGCGTCCGGCTCGTCGGCCTCGACGGGGCGGTTCGACGGCTCGTCTGTCGTCTCCGGGACGGGTGGTGCAGAGGCCTCGTCCGTGTCGGCAGGGTCGTCCGTCGGATGGGGTTCGGGGTTTTCGGCGGGTGGTGTTGCGAGCTCCAGGGTCATGTCCGACGACTCCGCCTCGTCGGGCGTCCGGCAATCGGTCGCCGCAATTCCGGTTGTGTTGTCGGACGTTCCTGTCGGCGAGTCCTTCAACTCGGGTGAGTCGGGGGAGTCGCTCGCCATTGTTCTCTCCTTCATACGCCGCCACGCCAGTTCACATCTGCATTCCGGCCCATTGGTGGCCCTGGCCGGCGACACATTGGGGAGACGTCGGTTCGCAGTGCGCGGTTCCGGGACGGAGGTCACTACCCCAGCGGAGGAGTTCCTGGAGGTAGAGGTCGCCGGTGCCGAGTCCGACGTACCTGACGCCGTGGGCGAGCAGCCGCCGCCCCGGGCGGCGTTGTCCAGTTGCACGCCGGCGGAGAGCTCGTTCCTCCTGCTGCTGACGGATTCGAGCTGGATGCTGGGGCCGGGCCGTCTCCGCCATATGCGCGCCGGCTCGTGGGCGTCAGGAGGCGCGTTTGCGGGGTGGGGTCTTCTTGGTGGGGGACTTCTTCGCGGTGGTCTTCTTCTCGGACGTCTTGCCGCTCGCGGCGGTCTTGGAGGTGGACTTGCGGGCGGGGGCGGATTTCTTGGCGGCCGATTTGGCGGTGGACTTCTTGGCGCCGCTCTCCTTGGGCGCGCTTCGGGCGGCGGTCTTCTTGCGGCCCGGCAGCTCGTGCACGGACGCATCCGGTTCACCCTCACCGCGGGCCTCGCGGGCCGCGCGGACGCTGCTTTCCAGCGCCGCCATCAGGTCGATGACCTGGCCGCCGGCCTTCTCCTCCTTCGGCGCGGCGACCTCGGTGCCCTCCGCCTTCGCGGCGATCATCTCCTCCACCGCCGCCCGGTAGTCGTCGTGCAGCGTTTCGATGTCGACCTCGCCGAGGGTGTCCATCAGGGCGTCCGCGAGATCCAGTTCGGCGTCGCGGACGGTCACCGAGGTGTCCGGGGCGACGCCCTCGGGGCTGCGGATCTCGTCCGGCCACAGCAGCCCGTGCATGGCGATCACGTCGTCGACGACCCTCAGCATCCCCAGCCGCTCGCGCCCGCGCAGCGCGAACTTGGCGATCGCGACCCGATCGCTGCGCTTGAGCGCCTCGCGCAGGAGCGTGTACGGCTTCGCGGCGGGCACGCCGTTCGCCGACAGGTAGTACGCCGTGTCGATCTGGAGCGGGTCGATCTGGGACGCCGGTACGAAGGCGACGATCTCGATCGTCTTGGCGGTCGGCAGCGGCAGC
Source organism: Streptomyces sp. NPDC000229 (assembly GCF_040300825.1). Lineage (NCBI taxonomy): Bacteria > Bacillati > Actinomycetota > Actinomycetes > Kitasatosporales > Streptomycetaceae > Streptomyces > Streptomyces sp. NPDC000229. Next base: position 2,149 of record NZ_JBEPEL010000097.1, on the reverse strand, counting down.
GAGGCCAGGTCCTCGTCGGTGATCGGGATCATGGTCCCGTCGGCCTCTTCGTACGCCTTGCCGATCTCCTCCGACGACACCTCCTCGCCGTCCAGCTCGCACACCTTGCGGTATCGGATCCGGCCGCCGTCCTCCGTGTGGATCTGCCGGAAGGAGATGGACCGGTTCTCGGTCGCGTTCACCAGCTTGATAGGGATGCTCACCAGACCGAACGAGATGGCGCCATTCCAGATGGATCGCACGATTCATCCCTTTCGTCCCGATTCATGGGATTCTCATCGTATGACGCCGATCACGGAGGTGGAGGGGCGGCGCCTGGCGCTCAGCAACCTGGAGAAGGTCATCTATCCCGCCACCGGGACGACCAAGGGCGAGATCCTGCACTACTACGCCACCGCCGCCCCCTGCTTCCTCCCCCACCTCCTGGGCCGTCCCCTGTCCTTCCTCCGGTATCCCGACGGCCCGGACGGCCAGCTGTTCTTCACCAAGAACCCGCCGCCCGGCACACCCTCCTGGGTGAAAACCGTCTCCGTCCCCCGATCGGAGGACAAGAACGCCCACCAGGTGATCGTCCAGGACCTCCCCTCCCTGATGTGGGCGGCGAACCTGGTCGTGGAGTTCCACACCCCGCAGTGGCTGGCCGACGCCCCCGCGCTCGCCGACCGGCTCGTGCTCGACCTCGACCCCGGCGCGCCCGCCACCGTCGTGGAGTGCTGCCGCGTGGCCCTCTGGCTGCGGGAGCGCCTCGCGGCGGACGGGCTGGAGGCGTACGCCAAGACGTCCGGCGCCAAGGGCCTGCACCTGTACGTGCCGCTGGAGCCGGCGCCCTCGGAGCGGGTCCAGGCGTACGCGAAGCAGCTCGCCATGGAGGCGGAGGAGGAGCTTCCGGCACTGGTCGTGCACCGGATGACCAAGGCCCTGCGCCCCGGGAAGGTCTTCGTCGACCACAGCCAGAACAACGCCGCCAAGACCACGGCCGCCCCCTACACGCTGCGTGCCCGGCGCGACCCCGCCGTCTCGGCGCCCGTGACCTGGGAGGAGGTCGAGTCCTGCGGCAACCCCGCGCAGCTGGTCTTCCTCATGGCGGACATGGCGCCACGCCTGACGGAGTACGGCGACCTGCTGGCGCCGCTGCTGGACCCGGACGAGGCGGGGCCGCTCCCGTGATGCTGAAACCGCCGCTGAAGGTGGCCCTCGCGCAGACCGTGGGCACGCTGCCGCGCGAGGCGGGACTTGCGTACGAACCCAAGTTCGACGGCCACCGGATGGTGATCTTCCGGGAGGGCGCAGGGGTGGTCCTCCAGGCCCGTTCGGGGCGGATCGTCACCGCCGCCTTCCCCGATCTGGCGGCGGCCGCGCGGGAGTTGCCGGACGGCACGGTGCTGGACGGCGAGGTGGTCGTCTGGCGTGAGGGCCGGATCGACTTCGCCGCCGTCCAGGGCCGGGCCGCCGCCACCCCCGGCCGGGCACCCGGGCTCGCGGCGCGGTTGCCCGCCTCGTACGCCGCCTTCGACGTGCTCGCCGCGGGCGGCGTGGACCTCCGCCCCCGGCGGTACGCGGCGCGCCGCGAACGGCTCGTCGAGCTGCTCGCGGAGCTGGGCCCGCCGATCCAGCCCGTGCCGATGACGACCGACCCGGAGCTGGCCACCACCTGGTACGAGACGCTCCCCGAGATCGGGGTCGAGGGCCTGGTCGTCAAACGCCTGGACCAGCCGTACAAGGCGGGCACGCGCGCATGGCGCAAGCTGCGGCACACCGACACCTGGGACGCGGTGGTGGTCGGGTTCACCGGCGCCCGGCAGCGGCCCGCCTCCCTGGTGCTGGTCCTCCCGGACGACGACACCCCCGTCGTCTCCAGTCCGCTGCCACCCGCGCTGCGCGCCCGGGCGGGCACCGCGCTCGCCGGGCTGACCCCGGGCGAGGAGGGCACGGCCATGGCGGTCGGCATCGGCGAGGTGCCCTACGTCTCCGTACCGCCCGCACTGACCGCGGAGGTCGCCACCGGCACGACGCGGCACACGGTGACGACGGTGCTGCGGCTGAAGGAGCCGCATTAGGGCGTGTCTTTTGGATCAGGCCGGATCAGCGAGCGGGGTCTGGTGCGTGCAGATGCAAGGCGGAGGTGGGGGTCCCCCCGCCGAAGGCAGGG
>NZ_JBEPEL010000096.1:0-25647 GCF_040300825.1 Streptomyces sp. NPDC000229 | reverse complement strand
CCGGGGGCGTCCTCTTCCGGGGGAGCCGGGCCGCCCGCGGTGGAGGAGGCGAACCGCGGGGCGGCACAGCTCGCGCCTTCAGCGGCTCTCGCGGCTTTCAGCGGCTGGTGACGTGCTTCAGCGCGTCCCGGGTCCGGTCGAGCATGGCCGCGAACGGCCCTGCGACCCACTGTGCGGTCGGTGATCCGGCCGTGCGCGGGTGCGGGTGGGTGGGGGCGAGCTTCTCCACGAGCTGGAGCTGACCGCCCAGCCTCCTCCTCCGGGGCTCGGGGCATTCCTGGAGCACGGACGGGAACTCCTCCTTCTCCTCGTGCTCCGCGTGGGTGATGACGTCCTTCTCGAACCTGCGGAGCAGGTCGTCGAAGTCACGGCTGGAGACGTCCATCCGCTCCAGCTCGGCGAGGACCTGGTTGGCCGCCTTCTCCTCCTGGTTGCGGGCGTCGGCCTCCTCCTGCCCTGCGGTGTCGGTGGCGACGGGACGCAGGATCAGCTCCTCCGCCGTCTCGTGCACCGCCAGCAGTGCCCTCAGCGCGTCGAAGGCCTCCTGCTTGGGCCGGCCGGCCTCGGCGCCCCTCACCTCCGCGAAGAGGTCCCGGATCAGCGCGTGCTGACGCAACAGGACGCCGATCACATCGTCATCGGGAAGCTTCGCGGCTTCCGCTCGTTCTTGCTTCGCGCTGCTCACGGTGTATCCCTCCGTCTCGTTCCGGAACGACGAGACGTCACGAGTCCCACGGAGACGGCCTCCCATGCCCGGGCCACCTCGGGACCGTCCGGGCCCCGCCGGTCGTGTCGTGCGCCAGGCCACGCACAGCACGTCACAGACGGGTAAGGGGCGTCAGACCCGGCCGTGGGCCTTCTGGGCGCGCCGCGACAGGGAGTCGATGACCACCGCGACCAGCAGCACCCCGCCCGTGATCATGAACTGCACGGCGGCCTGGATGCCCAGCAGGGCGACGCCCGAGGCGATCGACTGGATGACCAGGACGCCCAGCAGCGCGGACCAGACCCTGCCGCGCCCGCCGAAGAGACTCGTGCCGCCGATGACCGCCGCGGCGATGGCGTTCATCAGCAGGTTGCCGCCGCCCGAGGCCTGGCTGGCCGAGGTGACCCGGGACGCCAGGAACAGGCCGCCGACCGCGGCCATCGTGCCCGACATCATGAACACCGAGATCCGCACCCACACCACCCCGAGCCCGGCCCGCCGGGCGGCCTCGACGCCACCGCCGAGCGCGAAGATCATGCGCCCGTAGGTGGTGCGGCGCAGGACGCAGTCCAGGCCGACGAGGACGGCGATGAAGATCAGCAGGGCGAGCGGCAGTCCCTGGAACCGGTTGAGCACGAACGCGGCGGCGAAGGCGACCACGGCCAGGGCCCCGGTGCGTACGGCGATCCGGGCCGGGGTCCGGGACGGAACTCCCGCGGCGACGCGCCGCCGCGCGTCCCGCAAGGAGACGAGGAAGTAGCCCGCGGTGCCGAGCGCCGCCACCCCGTACGCGACGGCCACGTCGTGGAAGTAGTGACTGGTGAGCATGGCGACCATGCCCTCGTCGTCGAGGTTGACGGTGCCGCTCGAACCGAGGATGTACAGCATCAGGCCGTTCCAGCCCAGCAGTCCCGCCAGGGTGACGACGAAGGCGGGCACCCCGACCTGGGCGAAGAAGAACCCGTGTACGGCCCCGATCGCGGCTCCCATGACCACGGCGATCAGGACGGCGAGGCCTTCCGCCATGCCGTGATGGACGTTCAGGACGGCGAAGGTCGCGGCCGCGAGGCCGCTCACCGAACCGACCGACAGGTCGATCTCTCCCAGGAGCAGGACGAAGACGACACCGACGGCGATCAGTCCGGTACCGACGATGTCCACGCTCAGGTTGGACAGGTTGCGGGGCGAGAGGAACTTCTCGTCCAGGAGCACGAAGATGAGCCAGATCGACGCCAGGCTCAGCAGGACGGGGAGGGAACCGAGTTCACCGCTGCGGAGGCTGTCCTTGAACGCCTCGACGCGGTGCGCCCTCGTGCCGCCGGCACCGCCGGCGCCGTTCGTACCGCTCATCAGTCAGCCTCCCACTCACGGGACGCACGCCGGGTGACGGCGTTGTCCGTGGCACCGGTGATGGAGGAGATGATCTGTTCGTGGGAGGTGGTCGTCACGTCGAAGAAGCCGTTGTTCCGGCCGAGACGGAGGACGGCGATCCAGTCCGCGACGGCTTTGACGTCCCCCATGTTGTGGCTGATGAGGAGGACGCCCAGGCCTTGCTCACGCAGCCGGTCGACCAGATCGAGGACTTGGGCGGTCTGCTCGATGCCCAGCGCGGCGGTGGGCTCGTCGAGCAGGACCAGCCGTGGTTCGCCCAGCAGCGAGCGGGAGATGGCGACGGTCTGCCGCTGCCCGCCGGACAGGGAGGCGACGGGGACGCGCACGCTGGGCATGCGGATGGAGAAGGTGTCGAGCAGGCCGAGGGTACGGCGCTCCATCTCCACCTCGTCGAGGACGCCGACCCGGTGGATCTCCCGGCCGAGGAAGAGATTGCCGACGACATCGAGGTTGTCGCACAGCGCCAGGTCCTGGTAGACGGTCGCGATGCCCAGGGCCTGCGCGTCGTGCGGCCGGGTGATGTGGACGGGCCGGCCGTCCCACTCGATCACGCCGTGGTCGGCGGGATCCACGCCCGCGATGATCTTGATGAGGGTGGATTTGCCGGCGCCGTTGTCACCCACCAGTGCGACGACCTCGCCGGCGCGGACCTCCAGGTCGACGTCCGCGAGCGCCCGCACCGCGCCGAATCGCTTGGAGATGCCCTTCAGCGCCAGCAGGGGTGGTGCTGACATGTGAACCACTCCCCTCAACCCGGGCTCATGGGGCCAGCCCCGCTCTCTTGCAGTCGGCTTCGAACTTCGGTGTGCAGATCTGATCGAGCGTGTACATGCCGTCCTTGACCACGGTCTCCTCGATGTTGTCGGCGGTCACGGAGATCGGTGTGAGCAGGACGGAGGGGATGCCGCGGGTGGTGGGGCTGTCCACCGTGCCCGTCGCGATGGCGTCCGTCTCCTGGCCCGCACGAGCGCGACGGCCATCTCCGCGGCGGCATAGGCCTCCTGCTTGAACGGCTTGTAGACGGTCATGTACTGGTCCCCCGCGACGATCCGCTGGATCCCGGCGAGTTCCGCGTCCTGTCCGGTCACCGGAGGCAGCGGCCGGATCTTGGCCGACTTGAGGGCGGAGATGATCCCGGCGGCGAGGCCGTCGTTGGCGGAGTACACGCCGTCGATGCTGTCGGCGCCCAGGGAGGCGATGGCTCCGGACATGTTGATGTGGGCGTTCACCGGCCGCCACTCGGCGGTGTCGTACGCCTTGCCGATCCTGACCTTGCCTTCGAGGGCGGACAAGGCGCCCTCCTTGAACCAGGCCGAGTTGGGGTCGGTCGCGGCGCCGTTCATCATCACGATCTGTCCGCCGTTCGCCCGGTCGCCCAACGCTTCGAGCAGCGCTTCGCCCTGGAGCCGCCCGACCCGTTCGCCGTCGAAGGAGACGTACGCCGAGATGGGGCCCTCCACCAGCCGGTCGTAGGCGACGACCTCGATGCCCGCCTCCCGCGCCCGGTCGACCGAGGAACGCAGCGACCTGGAGTCGACCGCGTCGAGGATCATCACCCTGACCCCCTTGGTGATCATCGTGTCGACCTGGTGCTGCTGGGTGGCCACATCGTGTTGCGCGCTGGCGAACTCCACGTCGCACTCGGGGCACAGAGCGGCGATCCGCTCCTCGATCAAGGGCCGGTCGAAAGCGTCGAAGCGATTGGTGTTGTCCGGCAGCAGCAGGCCGATCGACCGCCCCTCGCGGGCGACCTGGGTGCCCGGCTCACGTACTTCGGCGGCTTTGCCGCAGGCCGAGAGGCCGGAGGTCACGGCCAGCCCGGCTGCCACGAGGACCGCGGGCACGGCCCGGCGACGTCGTGCGTTCGCCCTTCCGGTCATCTCCGTCACTCCCTGTCGTCCATCTGCTCACGTGGGGACAGGGCGACCTCGCACCACACCTGCTTGCCGCCGCTGAGCGGCACCGAGCCCCACGCCGTGGACATCGCCTCGACGAGCAGCAGCCCACGGCCGCCGGTGGCCTCCCAGTCCACGCTCGTGGACTTGACGGGGGCGCGGGGCGAGGCGTCGTTCACGGCGATACGGAGGCGGTCCGCCGCCAGCGTGAGATCCAGCCGCACCTCCCCCTGGGTGTGCGCGATGGCGTTCGTCACCAGTTCGGAAACGACCAGCAAAGCCATGTCGACCTCCTCCGTCACCCCCCAGCCCCTCAGGGTGCGCGCGGTGAAGCGCCGGGCGTGCATCACCGCGTCGGGCAGTCGCCACACCGCCCACCGGGCGCGTATCGGACGGACCCGCATCCCGTCGTAGCGCAGCAGCAGCACCGCCACGTCGTCGTCGCGCCGGCGCGTACCGGCGACGAGCGCGTCGGCGACCCGCCCCGGATCGGCCGGGTCGGCGTTCCGGAGCACCTCGCACACGGTGCGCATCCCGTCCTCCAGGTGGAGGCTCGCCGATTCCACCAGGCCGTCCGTGAGGAGGGCGATGAGGGTACCGGGCACGAGGCCGACCTCGCTCAGCGGGAAGTCGGCGTCCGCCATGACCCCGAGCGGAGGCCCTCCCTCGATCTCGATCGCCTCGGTGGTGCCGTCGGGCAGGCGCAGCAGTGGCGGCAGATGCCCGGCCCGGACCACCCAGGCGAGACCCTCCTCCATGTCGAGGTCGACATAGCAGCAGGTGGCGAAGAGGTCGGTCTCCATGCCGACGAGGAGGCGGTTGGCATGGGCCACGACCACATCGGGCGGGTGGCCCTCCACCGCGTAGGCCCGGATCGCGGTGCGCATCTGTCCCATGATCGTGGCGGCTCCGGCGCTGTGGCCCTGTACGTCGCCGATGACCAGCGCGACATGGCCGTCGGAGAGCGGGATGACGTCGTACCAGTCGCCGCCCACTTCGAGGCCGACCGTCGCGGGCAGATACCGTGCGACGGCCTCCCCGCCCGGCAGGGCCGGGAGCTTGCGGGGCAGGAGGCTGCGCTGGAGCATCGTGGCGAGTTCGTGCCCGGCGTTGAGGGCGTGGGCGCGCGTCAGGGCCTGCCCCACCAGACCGGCCGTGGCCGTCAGCAGGGAGCGCTCCTCCGGTCCGAAGCGGTGCTCGCCGTCCCACCCGACGAGGCACACCCCCACCATGCGGCCGTCCGCGGGCAGCGGCAGCACGGCGAGCCCGCCGGGGCCGATGCCGGAGAGGCCGGGTTCGAGAGCGGCACCGGGCGGCCAGAGGGCCACATGGCCCTCCCGCAGGGCGCTCTCCAGGGTCGGCAGGGTGTGGCAGGACGCGTCCGGCCACTCCGAGCGCCACTCCGAACGCCACACGCCGGGCCAGGCGTCGGGCTGCGGCGGGTCGAGGAGGGTGACCACGAGCCGGTCGCCCTCCAGCTCGGCGACCGCGATACGGGTGGCGTTCAGCGGGGCGCGCAAGGACTCGACGACCACCCTGCTGACGTCCCTGATCGTCGTGGCGCCGGCCAGCGCTGCGGACAGCCGCTGCACCAGGGACACCTCGTCGGGGGTGGGACGCAGGTACGAGGCGTCGCCCACCACGCCGAGGATGCGCTCCGGCCTGCCGCCCGCGTCGGCCACCACGCGGCAGCGCAGTCCCAGCCAGCGGAGTTCGCCGCCCGGCCGGCGGACGCGGAACGCCAGCTGCTGGTGGGGGGTCGCCCGGTCCGGTTCGACGATCGACATCAGCGCCGGAACGTCGTCCGGGACGGCACACTCCAGCAGCGTGGACACGTGCCCGTCGAAGTGCGCCGGGGCGACACCGAGCAGCTGGAGCACCTGGGCGTCCACGTCCATGCGGCCGGTCCTCAGGTGCAGGGCGAAGGTGCCACCGCGCAGCGGCAGCAGGGCCGGGCCGGCCGGCGAGCCGATGTCGACCGGCGCGGCGACCCGGGCCGCGGCCGCCTCCAGCCCGGCCGCCGTCTGGTCCGCGTACAGCTCCAGGAACGCACGCTGGTCGGCGTCGAAGCCGTCACCGTCCTTGCGGACCACGAAGAGGCAGCCCAGCAGGTGCGGGTCCCCTCCGAGCGGCAGCGCGCCCAGCGACACCGGTCCGCCGTCCGCCCCGTGCGGGCCGGGCTCCTGGGGCGTCCGCCACAGGGGCCGCCCCGCACGGCAGGCGTCGGCGACCACCGAGCGGCCGGAGAGGGCGTACGCCGACGGGATCTCGTACGGCCCGAGGGAGTCACCGGCCACCTCGGCCAGACGTAGTTCGTCGACGTTCTCGGACGGCACGTAGACAGCGGCCAGCTCCACCCCGCAGGTCGCCAAGATGTGCCCGGTCAACGCCTGCACCGCCTCCGTACGCGGGAAGGCACCAGCGTGCGCCGCTGTCCACTGCCTTTACCCCATGCTGCGCCTTCCCGGGCACCGGCAGCCAGTCAGCACCTCGGGCAGCGCCTCGGTCGGCTCAGTCCGCCGCCGGGAAGGCGTCCGCGCGGACATGGGGCATGGGGCTGCTGGCCACCTGGTAGGGGTCGCCGGGCGGGCGCGAGGCCGGGGTGATGCGTACGGTCAGCGGCCCGGCCCACTCGTAGCCGTTGCGCTCGCCGTGGCGGGCCAGGACGTCCGTCAGCTCCTGTCCCACCTCGCCGCCGCCGTGGCGCAGCAGCTCCTCGTAGACCCCGGCGTCCAGTTCCACCTCGTACGCGTTGGGCACGACCACTCTGCTCTCGCTGCACACCACGGCCTGGTCGTCGCACTCACGGCGCAGCGCGTCGAGCAGCTCGACCGGCTCGTGGTGGAGAGCCTTGGAGACCAGGGCGCTCTGCCACCGCTCCAGGGCTCGTTCCCAGCGTGTCAGCGTTCCCATCGCCATACGCCTGACCTCCGCTCCCTCGTCATCGGCGTCCGCGCAGCCGGCCGAACAGCCGGCGGGCCTGGGTGCGGTTGCGCGGGTCGGCGGCGGCACGGCGCGCCGACGCGATCGTCCTTCGGCCCTGGGGGCTGCGGGTGAACTGCTTGATACGCGTCATCAATCCGGACATGGGTCCTCCTTCTGGCCGTGGACGGCCTGACCGTGCCCGGCCCGGCCGTTAGGACGCGTCTACCCGGTGGCGCCCCGACGATGTCCCCGGGGGGCCAAGCAGCCGCTTCATGGACTCGGCGGCGTGCACGGCGGCGTCCGCGCAGCAGTTGTTGAACAGCACGTGCAGGTGTGCGACGCGGTCGGCCAGGGAGTGGAGGCGGGGCCTCCACTCCTCCAGCTCGTCCTCCGCGTAGCGGTGCCGGAAGCGGTCCTCCTTGGTGCCGGTGCCCCACGCGGCGCTGCGCCCGTGGAAGCGGACCACCGCGAGGTCGTCGGAGGTGACCGGGGTGAGCGGAGGTATGGAGGTGGGCAGGTCCTGCGCCATGTCCACCGCCACGGCCGCGGCGTCCAGGTCCCGCAGCAGGGCGGTGGTGTCGGGTCGCCGGTCCTCCCGCCACCAGCCGGGGTGCCGGAACTCGACGGCCATCGGCCAGTCGGCGGCGCGTTTCCGGGTGCGGTGGAGAACCGCCTCCGCCCGGGCACCCGGGGCGAACCAGGGCGGGAACTGGAACAGCAGGGTGCCGAGGCGGTCCGCGTCCCGCAACGGGCGCAGGGCGTCGCTGAAACGCTGCCACACCTCGTCGAGGAGCCCGGGGTCGCCGGTGTCATGGCCCCGCAGGTCGGCGGGCAGGGCGGCCGTCCGGGTCGGGTGGCCGGTGAGCAGCGAGAACGCCTTGACGTCGAAGCGGAAGCCGGCCGGTGTGCGTTCGGCCCACAGCAGGCTGTTGCGCACGCTGGGGAGCGCGTAGTACGTGGCGTCGACCTCCACCACGGGGAACTGTTCGGCGTAGTGCCGCAGCCGCCCCTCCGGGTCGCGTCGCCCCTGCGGGTACCACCCGCTGCCGACAAGTGCCTTGTCCGTCCAGGAACATGTACCGATCAGGATGTTGCCCATGCCGCCCCGCCTACCCCGGGGACGGGCTCCCGTGACGACGCACGACGAGGAACCAGATGACGGCCGACACCTCCGCCTCCTTCCTGCTCCACCCCGGCGCCCCGGACTCCCCCGTGATCCTGCACGTTCCGCACTCCGCCCGCGCGATACCCGCGGACGTGCGCACCGGGATCGTGCTGGACGACCGGGCGCTCGCGGCCGAGTTGGACCACATCACCGACGCGTACACGGAGCGGATCGCCACCGCGGCGGCGAGGGCCGCGCGGGTGACGCCCTGGCGGTTCGTCAACCGGCTGTCCCGCCTGGTGGTCGACCCGGAGCGGTTCCCCGACGACCGCGAGGAGATGCTGGCGGTGGGCATGGGCGCGGTCTACACCCGGACCACGCACCGTGCCGAGCTCCGCCCTGCGGACACCGACGTACAGCCCCTGATCGACCGTTACTTCCACCCGTACGCCCAGGCGATGACGGCGGCCGTGGCCGAGCGGCTCGAAACAACCGGGCGGGCCGTGGTCGTCGACGTCCATTCGTACCCGGCGGAGGCATTGCCGTACGAGCTCCACGGCGACGGGCCGCGTCCGCCGGTCTGTCTCGGCACCGACTCCTTCCACACGCCGGGCCCGCTGCTCGACGCGGCGCGGCAGGCGTTCGGGGGCTTCGGCGGCACGGCACTGGACACGCCGTTCTCGGGAACGTACGTGCCGCTGCGGTACTACGGCCGGGACCCGAGGGTCGGCGCGCTGATGGTGGAGATCCGCCGCGACCTGTACCTGGACGAGCGGGGAGCGCCTCGCGACGAGGGCGTCGAGGCGCTGGCGGGTGCGCTCGCCGGTCTCGTGGAGCGGATCTCCGGCTGACGCGGCGAACCGCCCGGGACGCCGCGCGTGTACGGCGGTGGTGTCCCGGCCGTGCCCGGCCGGACCTGCTGCCACCACCCGCCCGGGCGACCGGGGTCGCACAGCCGTGGTGCCGCCGTGACGCTGAGGTGAGGCGGCCGGACGGCCCGCGTGGGAAGGGAGCCGATGACCAGGGAGGTACCGAGCGCGGCATCGGCGTCGGGTCTCAGAGGCGGGCCGAGCCGGGTCGATCGGCTGGTCGACCGGTTCGTGGCCCTGGGCGGAGCCGTCGGGTGTGCCGGCAGGCCACCGGTGGTGAACGGCACGCCCGAGGGCGTGCCGCCCTCCGAGGGCCGCGCCGTGCGGTCAGCTGCCGAGACGGCCGCGCAAGAGCTGTTTGCCGAACTCGGCACCCTTGCGGCTGTCGGTCTGGGCCTTGCGGAACAGTTCGACCAGCTCCGTGTCGTTGTCCCGTTCCGCGTCCTTGATGTAGGTCTCCAGCCGCAGCGCGTTGCTCAGGCAGGACTCCACGTACCAGATCAGGTTGTAGTTCTTGTCCTTGGTACCCGTGACGTCGCCGGTTTCGTTGCTTGCCATGTTGACCGTCCTTCGAGAGGGGATGGCACTCGACCGACCGTAATCACATCGGCGTGGTCAGGCACGACGGGCCACCCCGCCCGAACCACAGTTCACGCCAACGGCTGCCACCGTGTGCGTGCCGCCGCGGCCGGGGCATCCCGGTGACACGACACCGGCCGGCATGGCAGGGTCGGCACCAGTCCCACCAGAACCACCCGACAAAGCTGCTGGGAGATACCGTTGAGAATGCTGATCAACGTACCCGAGACCGTCGTCGCCGACGCGCTGCGCGGGATCGCGGCCGCGCATCCCGAACTCACCGTGGACGTGGAGAACCGGGTCGTCGTACGGCGGGACGCTCCCGTGGCCGGGAAGGTGGCGCTGGTGTCGGGGGGCGGGTCCGGGCATGAACCGTTGCACGCCGGGTTCGTCGGGCCCGGGATGCTGGCGGCGGCCTGTCCGGGCGAGGTCTTCACGTCACCCGTTCCGGACCAGCTGGCGCGGGCGGCGGCCGCCGTGGACAGCGGCCGGGGGGTGCTGTTCGTCGTCAAGAACTACACCGGGGACGTGCTGAACTTCGAGATGGCGGCCGAGCTCGCCGAGGACGAGGGCGTACAGGTCGCCAAGGTCCTCGTGGACGACGACGTGGCGGTGACCGACAGTACGTTCACGGCGGGGCGGCGCGGGACCGGGGCCACGCTCTTCGTGGAGAAGATCGCCGGTGCGGCCGCCGAGGAGGGGGCGCCGCTGGAGCGGGTGGAGGCGATCGCCCGGCAGGTGAACGCGGGGTCGCGCAGTTTCGGCGTGGCGCTGAGCGCGTGCACCACGCCCGCGAAGGGCAGCCCGACGTTCGACCTGCCGCCGGGCGAGCTGGAGTTGGGCATCGGCATCCACGGGGAGCCGGGCCGGGAGCGGCGGCCCATGATGACCTCGGGGGAGATCGCCGACGTCGCGGTGGACGCCGTGCTGGAGGACCTGAGGCCGAGCGGCCCGGTGCTGGTGCTGGTGAACGGCATGGGGGCGACGCCGCTGCTGGAGCTGTACGGGTTCAATGCCGAGGTCCAGCGGGTGCTGGGCGAGCGGGGCGTCTCGGTGGCCCGTACGCTCGTCGGCAACTATGTGACGTCGCTCGACATGGCCGGCTGCTCGGTGACCCTGTGCCAGGTGGACGAGGAGCTGCTGCGACTGTGGGACGCGCCGGTGCGGACCGCCGCCCTGCGGTGGGGAATGTGAGGCCCGTGATGCTCGACGCGGAATTCTTCCGGCGCTGGATGACCGGGGCCGCGGCCGCCGTGGACCGGGAGGCGGACCGGCTGACCGAGCTCGACTCGGCGATCGGTGACGCCGACCACGGCGCCAATCTGCAACGCGGTTTCGCCGCGGTGGTCAAGGCCCTGGAGGGCGAAGCGGCCATGACACCGGGGGCCGTCCTCATGCTCGCGGGCCGGCAGCTGATCTCGACGGTCGGCGGCGCTTCGGGACCCTTGTACGGGACGCTGCTGCGACGCACCGGCAAGGCGCTGGGCGACGCCGCCGAGGTGGCGCCCGTGCAGCTGGCCGAGGCGCTGCGGGTGGGCGTGTCCGCGGTGGCGCAGCTCGGCGGGGCGAAGGCGGGCGACAAGACGATGCTGGACGCGCTGGAGCCGGCCGTCGAGGCGCTGGCCGAATCGCTCGGCGAGTCGTTCGCGGCGGCGGCGGAGGCCGCGGACCAGGGCGCCCTCGCGACCGTGCCGATGCAGGCGCGCAAGGGCAGGGCCAGCTATCTCGGTGAGCGCAGCGTGGGGCACCAGGACCCGGGCGCGACGTCCTCGGCCCTGCTGATCGCCGCCCTGGCCGAGGCGGAGGGGGCGCGGTGACCGCGAAGGTGGGCATCGTGCTGGTCTCGCACAGCGCGGAGGTCGCGTCCTCCGTCGCCGAGCTGGCCGAGGGCCTCGCGGGCGGCGGGGGCACCGCGCCGGTCGTGGCGGCGGGCGGCACTCCGGACGGCGGGCTGGGCACCAGCGCGGAGCTGATCACCGAGGCGGCGACGGCCGTCGACGGCGGGGCGGGCGTGGCCGTGCTGGTGGATCTGGGCAGCGCCGTCCTGACCGTGAAGGCCCTGCTCGCGGAGGGCGACGAACTCCCCGAGGGCACGCGCCTGGTGGACGCGCCGTTCGTGGAGGGTGCGGTGGCGGCGGTGGTCACCGCGTCGGCGGGCGGCGACCTGGACGCGGTGGTGACGGCCGCGTCGGAGGCGTACGGCTACCGCAAGGAGTGACGGCGTCCGGGGAGGGAGCCGGTGCCCGCACCGGTGCGCGGGTTGTGATGTACCTGGTCAACGCACTACTGTCGCAGGGCCTTGGTGTACGGGAAACCGGTGCGGTACCGGTGCGGCCCTCGCCACTGTGATCGGGAAGTCCGGCTCCACTCCCGGGGAATCCACCCCTGGAAGCCACTGGAACGCCGCGGGAGACCGCGGTGTCCGGGAAGGCGGAGTCGCGGCGGCACGTCGTCCGGGGGGATACTCCCGGACCCCCTCCCGTCAGCCAGGAGACCGGCCAGGGCGCGTTGTCCATCCACGAGGTGCTGGAGAGGGTCTCCCTACATCATGCATATCGCCGAGGGCTATCTGCCCCCCGCGCACGCGGTCGCCTGGACCGTCGCCGCCGCTCCGTTCGTCGCCCATGGCGTCCGTGCCCTGACCCGCGAGGTCAAGGCCAATCCCGAATCGACTCTCCTGCTCGGCGCGTCCGGTGCCTTCACCTTTGTCCTGTCCGCCCTGAAAATCCCTTCGGTGACGGGCAGTTGCTCGCACCCCACCGGCACCGGCCTGGGCGCCATCCTTTTCCGGCCGCCGATCATGGCGGTCCTGGGCACCATCACCCTGCTCTTCCAGGCGCTGCTGCTGGCGCACGGCGGCCTGACGACGCTGGGCGCGAACGCGTTCTCGATGGCCATCGTCGGTCCGTGGGCCGGCTTCGGGGTGTACTGGCTGCTGCGCCGCTTCGACGTGCCGCTGATGGTGAGCGTGTTCTTCGGGGCGTTCGTGGCGGACCTGTCGACGTACTGCGTCACCAGCGTGCAGCTGGCGCTGGCGTTCCCGGACCCGGGCAGCGGTGTCGTCGGTTCGCTGGCGAAGTTCGGCGGGATCTTCGCGGTCACGCAGATCCCGCTGGCGGTCAGCGAGGGCCTGCTGACCGTGTTGGTGATGCGGCTGCTGATGCAGTCCAGCAAGGGCGATCTGGCCCGGCTCGGTGTCGTGTCCGTGAAGAAGGAGGCCGTGGCCCGATGAGCCGTAACGCCAGGATCAATACGCTGCTGCTGCTCGTCGTGGTCGCGCTCGCCGTCCTCCCGCTCGCGCTGGGGATGGGCGACCACAAGGAGGAGCCGTTCACGGGCGCCGACGCGCAGGCCGAGACGGCCATCACCGAACTGAAGCCGGACTACGAGCCGTGGTTCAGCCCGCTGTACGAGCCGCCGTCCGGGGAGGTCGAGTCGGCGCTGTTCGCCCTTCAGGCAGCCATCGGCGCGGGCGTGCTGGCGTACTACTTCGGCCTGCGGCGCGGGCGCCGGCAGGGTGAGGCGCGGGCGCGCGCCGGGGCGCCGGGCGGGGACGTCCCGGGCACGGAGCCCTCGGAGGCGGAGCCTTCGGGCGCCGACGCCCCCCGGGCCTCCGCCTAGCCGCCGGTGCTGCCGATCGACGCGGCGGCGCACAGCAGCCGCTGGCGCCGCCGTCATCCGTGCGAGAAGGCCGCCCTGGGCTTCGGTCTGACGGCGCTGGCCGTGTGCCTGCCGCCCTGGCCGGGGGCCGTGCTCGTCGCCGCAGCGACGCTCGTGGTGCTGCTCGGCCCGGCCCGGGTCGCGCCGCGGCAGCTGTGGCGGGCGTGGCGCATCCCGCTCGGCTTCTGTGTGACGGGCGCGGTACCGCTGTTGTTCCAGGTCGGCGGGGCGGGCGGGTTCGTCACGCTCGCGCCGGACGGGCCGGCGCACGCCGGGCAGTTGCTGCTGCGTACGTCGGCGGCCTCGCTCGGCGTGCTGCTGTTCGCCTTCACCACACCGGTGTCCGACGTGCTGCCGAGGCTGGTGCGGGCGGGGGTGCCGGCGCCGGTGGTCGACGTGGCGCTCGTCATGTACCGGATCAGCTTCCTGCTGCTGGACGCGGTCCGGCGGATCCGGGAGGCGCAGGCGGCGCGGCTCGGGCTGACGAGCCGGGCGGCCACCTGGCGCTCCCTGGCGGGCCTGGGCGCGACGGCGTTCGTGCGCGCCTTCGACCGGGCGGCGCGGCTCCAGACGGGGCTGGCCGGGCGCGGTTACGACGGCACGCTGCGGGTGCTGGTGCCCCACGTGGCGGTCAGCCGGCGGTTCCTGGGCGCGACGGCCGCGCTGCTCGCGGGGCTCGTCGCCCTCACCTTCGTACTCGAAAGGCTCCTGCCATGAATGCTCCCGCCGTCGTGGAACTCGTCGGTGCGGGATACGCCTACGAGGACGGCCCCGCGGTGCTGCGGGGCGTCGACTTCGCCGTGCCCGAGAGGCGGTCCATCGCGCTGCTCGGCCGCAACGGCAGCGGCAAGACGACCATGCTCCGGCTGCTGAGCGGCGGTCTCAGGTGCGCGAGCGGCCGGTTGCGGCTGGAGGGGCGGGACGTGTCGTACGACAGGGCGGGGCTGACCCGCCTGCGGACGACGGTGCAGTTGGTGGTGCAGGACCCGGACGACCAGCTGTTCGCGGCGTCGGTGGGGCAGGACGTGTCGTTCGGGCCGATGAACCTGGGGCTGTCGGAGACGGAGGTGCGCGAACGGGTGCGCGAGGCCCTGGAGGCGCTGGACATCGCGGCGCTGGAGGACCGGCCGACCCACCTGTTGTCGTACGGTCAGCGCAAGCGGGCCGCGATC
The DNA here is from genome assembly GCF_040300825.1 of Streptomyces sp. NPDC000229. Classification (NCBI taxonomy): domain Bacteria; kingdom Bacillati; phylum Actinomycetota; class Actinomycetes; order Kitasatosporales; family Streptomycetaceae; genus Streptomyces; species Streptomyces sp. NPDC000229. Next base: position 11,344 of record NZ_JBEPEL010000096.1, on the reverse strand, counting down.
GCGGGCGCGGTCGCCATGCGCCCCCGGGTCCTCATCCTCGACGAGCCGACGGCCGGCCTCGATCCGCACGGCCAGGAGCGGCTGTTGGCGGTGCTGGACCGGCTGCGTGCCTCCGGGACGACGGTCGTGATGGCCACGCACGACGTGGACCTGGCCCTCCGCTGGGCCGACGACGCCGCGGTCCTCACCCCCGACGGACTGCGCACCGGACCGGTCGCCGGCCTCCTGGCCGACCAGGCTCTCCTGGACGCGGCCCGCCTGCGCCGCCCGTGGGGCATGGCGGTGGCCCGGGTCCTGCGGGACCGGGGCCTGCTGGGGGCTCAGGAGGCGGGGCCACGCACCCCTGAGGAGCTGGAGGAGTGGGCGTCGGCGGTTCGGGGGGCGTAGAGCCGGTGCGGGCGGCCGGCGAGTAGGGTCGCACCGTACGTGTGTGGTGATGCGACGGGGCGGGGACGATGCGGCGCTGGGTCAAGGTCTCGGTGGCGGCTGCGGTGGTCCTGGGCGTGGGCGGCTACGTCGCCGAGCCCTACGCGCAGGACTGGCTGCTCGCTCGTGATGCGTGTGACGGGACCCTTCCGCCGGACGCGCTGGAACAGCTCACGCCCGAGGACGCGCACCTGCGCGACGAGACATCCCACCTGCACGAAGGGCTCGGCTCGTACTCGTGCCGCCTCACCGCCGAGGAGGCCGAGGACGGCACGGGGGACGACGGGCGGCTGGTCGTCGGTATGGAGGCCTACACCCGTCGGGACGACCAGGACCGGGAGTTCATGAGCATTTTCCCGGAGGAGGGGTTTTCGCCACAGGCCTCGCTGCCCGAGGGGCTGCCCGGGTTCATCGACAAGTACCACGACATCAACTTCCTCCTGCCCTGCCCGGATCTCGGCAAGGACGCCGAGGGCAGGCAGCGCAAGCTTCTGGTGCGGATGTCGCTGGGCCGGGAGGCCAACCACGGTGCGCCCGGCGCCGCGTACCGGATGGCCGTGGCGCTCGCGAACGGGGCGTCCGACAGGCTCGGTTGTGGCGCCGAGCCGCTCAGGGCGCCGGCCGGTGACGCCGTACCGCCCGACCCCGAGCGCGACGCGGAGACCGTGCCGCTGTCGGAGGCGAAGGACACGGCGTGCGGGTGGATGGCCGGGGCCGGGCTGCCGCAGGATCAGGGGCTGCGGGTCGCGGCGGCGGTGAACGACGCCGCCCCCACGGGGCGCTGCGACCTGACGGACAGGGACGGCAAATCGGCGCTCTCCCTGGTCGCCTGGTACGGCGACTGGAGCAACCGCCTCACGTCCAGGGACGGCGTCCCGCGCTCCCTGACGGCCACCGCCCGCTGCGACGGCGAGGCCGCCGGCTACGCGCTCGGCACGTCGGACGACATTCCGGGCGTCGGTGAGGCCGTACAGCGGCGGCTGCTCAAGGAGTTCGCCGAGGACCAGGTGCGTCGGCGCGGGTGCTCCGGGCTCCGGTTCTTCTGACGTCACGCCCTCATCCACAGGGCGCGGACGTACGCGTCGTCCACCAGCTGCCGCATCGCGCGGGCGCGCCGCGCCGGTACGCCGCGTTCCTCCGCCCACCGGTCCAGCACGGTGAACAGCTGGCGGCGTCCGTCCGTCAGGTCGCCCCGTACCGGACCCGTGACCGGCCGGTCGGCGATGTCGCCCATGGGCGGGCGGGTGTCCAGTTGCCGGGGCGCGGGCCGGAACGTGCCGCGGGTGTGCTCGCGCACGGACCGGTCGAAAGCGGCGAGGTCGGGGATCGTTCCGTCCAGGGCGTACCGGGCGCGGTACTTCATCAGATCGCCCACGCGCTCCACCAGACGCCTCAGGTCGATGTCCGTCCGGTTCGTGGCGGCCGCGTCGGGCTCTTCGCGGGAAGCGCGGCGGGCGGCGGGGTCGCCGCCCCGGGCGGTCAGCCGCTCCAGGTAGTGGGCGAAGTAGGCGCGCTCGGCGTCGTAGAGGACGGCGAATGCCTCCGGGTCCTTGGCGAGTTCGGCGACCAGGTCCTTCACGTCGGCATGCGCGTCCGCCGCGGCTTCGGTGTACTCGAAAGCGGCGTGCGCTTCGCGCGGGGCGAGGAAGCGGCCGAGCCAGACGTGGCCCTCCTGGTCGGGCAGGCTCTGCTCGGGCGGTACGGCGGGGCCGGACGCGTCGTCGTGGTACACCGAGTCGTCGCGCGCCGCGTCCGCGATGTACTCGGCCACCATCCGGGCCACACCGGGCGCGAGGCCCGCGGGGAGGTCGATGCCGTCGAGGGATGCGGCCACCGCGTAGGCCGCGCGGGCCTGTGCCATGGTGTGCGGCTTGCCGGGGCCGGAGGAGCGGGTGGCGGCTTCCACCACGCGGCCCAGGACGCGGGCGCCGTCGCCGCACAGCCGCTCGTGGACGAGCAGCTTCCGCACGGAGCCGAGGCGGGCCAGGTCGTCACCCGGGTCGAGGGCCCTGGTGGCGGCCGCCGGGTCGTCGGCGAGGGCGCGGGTCGACGCGGGCAGCGGCCGGCAGGGCGGCTGGGCGTCGGAACGGGTCAGAGGTATCACCAGCGCCGCCGCCAGCACCACCCCGGCGGCGATCCCGGAGACGAGGAGCCGGCGCCTCCCCGGCCGACGGAACCCGCCGGTCCAGCTCCGGGCCCCGACGCCTTCGCTTCCCCCATCACGCATCCCGGCAGCCTAGCGAAGCGGTTGCCGAGCACGTTACGCACCTCACGCCCGAGACTTATGCAACTTGTTGCACAAGGGCCCGGCATCGTCTACAACTGGGGCGACGACATCGCGCGAGGAGGCGCCCCCCATGACTGCGACCCAGGCCCCGGCCCCGTACCCGCACCTGCTCCAGCCCCTGGACCTGGGGTTCACCACCCTGCCCAACCGGGTGCTCATGGGGTCCATGCACGTCGGGCTGGAGGAGGCCGAGAACGGCTTCGCGCGCATGGCCGCCTTCTACGCGGAGCGCGCCCGCGGCGGCGTCGGGCTGATCGTCACCGGCGGCATCGCCCCGAACGAGGCGGGCAGGCCGTACGAGGGCGGGGCCAAGCTGACCACCGAGGAGGAGGCCGCGAAGCACCGCGTCGTGACGGACGCCGTGCACGCGGCCGGCGGGCGGATCGCGATGCAGATCCTCCACTTCGGGCGGTACGCCTACCACCGCGACCTGGTCGCGCCGAGCCCGCTCCAGGCGCCGATCAGCCCCTTCGTACCGAACGAGCTCACCGACGCCGAGGTCGAGCAGACGATCGAGGACTATGTGCGGGCGGCGGAACTGGCGAGGTCGGCCGGGTACGACGGCGTCGAGATCATGGGCTCCGAGGGCTACCTGATCAACGAGTTCATCGCCGCCGCGACCAACCGGCGCGAGGACCGGTGGGGCGGGTCGTACGAGAACCGCGTCCGCTTCCCGCTGGAGATCGTCCGCCGGACGCGCGAGCGGCTCGGTGCGGACTTCATCCTGATCTACCGGCTCTCCATGCTGGACCTGGTGCCGGGCGGCTCGACCCTGGAGGAGGTCGTCGCACTCGCCAAGGAGATCGAGGCGGCCGGCGCGACGTTGATCAACACGGGTATCGGCTGGCACGAGGCCCGGATCCCCACCATCGCCACCTCGGTGCCGCGCGGCGCGTACACCTGGGTCACCAAGAAGCTGATGGGTTCGGTGTCCATCCCTCTGATCACCAGCAACCGCGTCAACACCCCCGAGGTCGCCGAGAGGATCCTGGCCGAGGGCCGCGCGGACATGGTCTCGATGGCCCGGCCGTTCCTCGCCGACCCCGACTTCGTCGCCAAGGCCGCGGACGGCCGGCCGGAGACCATCAACACCTGCATCGGCTGCAACCAGGCGTGCCTGGACCACACCTTCAGCGGGAAGATCACCTCCTGCCTGGTCAACCCGCGCGCCTGCCACGAGACCGAGCTGGTCCTGTCCCCCACCCGGCTGCGCAAGCGGATCGCCGTCGTCGGCGCGGGCCCGGCCGGGCTCGCCTGCTCGGTCTCGGCCGCCGAACGCGGCCATGACGTCACACTGTTCGACGCCGCGGACGAGGTCGGCGGACAGCTGAACATCGCCAAGCGGGTGCCGGGCAAGGAGGAGTTCGACGAGACGCTCCGCTACTTCCGCACGCAGCTCCAACTGCGCGGCGTGGACGTGAAGCTGGGGACGTACGTGACCGCGGAACTGCTCGCCGGATACGACGAGGTCGTCGTCGCGACCGGGGTCACCCCGCGCACGCCCGCCATCGAGGGCGTCGACCACCCGTCCGTGGTCAGCTACCTGGACGTGCTGCGCGACGGTGCGCCGGTCGGTGAGCGGGTCGCGGTCATCGGGGCGGGCGGGATCGGCTTCGACGTGGCGGAGTTCCTCACGGACGGCGGCGAGGGCGCGAGTCGGGACGCCGAGACGTACTTCCGGCAGTGGGGCGTCGACACGTCGTACGCCGAGCGCGGCGGGCTGCGCGCGCCCCAGCGGCCGAAGCCGCCGCGCACGGTGCACCTGCTGCAGCGCAAGGCGTCGAAGGTCGGCGCGGGCCTGGGCAAGACGACGGGCTGGATCCACCGCACCGAGCTCAAGCACCGGGGCGTGACCATGGTCGCGGGCGCGACGTACGAGCGGATCGACGACGAGGGCCTGCACATCACCGTGGACGGCGAGGCCCGCACCGTACCGGTCGACACCGTGGTGCTGTGCACGGGCCAGGAGCCGCGGCGCGACCTGTACGAGGAGCTCGTGGCGGCGGGGGCGTCGGTGCACCTCATCGGCGGCGCGGACGTGGCGGCGGAGCTGGACGCCAAGCGCGCCATCGACCAGGGGACGCGGCTGGCGGCGGCCCTGTGACGATTCCGCGTCCCTAGGATGCGGTCATGTCACTCCCGCACGCCATCCTCACCGCCCTGCTCGAAAAGCCGTCCTCGGGTCTGGAGCTGACCCGCCGCTTCGACCGGTCGATCGGCTACTTCTGGTCGGCCACGCACCAGCAGATCTATCGCGAGCTGGGAAAGCTGGAGCAGGCGGGCCACATCCGGGCGCTGCCCACCGCGGCGCCGTCCCGTGGGCAGAAGAAGGACTACGAGGTGCTGCCCGCGGGCCGCGCGGAGCTGACGGACTGGGTGCGGCGCAGTGAGGACCCCAAGCCGATCCGGGACGCCCTGCTGCTGCGGCTGCGGGCGGCGGCGGTGGTGGGGACGGAGGGCTTCGCGGACGAGCTGCGCCGCCATCTGGCCCTGCATCGGGCGCAGTTGGAGGAGTACCTGGGGATGGAGGAGCGGCAGTTCCCGCCGGAGCGCGATTCCGAGGCGGACCGGCTGCGCCATCTGGTGCTGCGCGGCGGGATCGAGCTGGAGCGGTTCTGGACCGGGTGGCTGGCGGAGGCGCTGGCCGCGTTCGACGACCTGGACCGCCGGAAGCCCGATTGTTAACGGTAATCGTTTTCATGTAGCGTGACCGCCACCGTACCGACGATGGAGGTCGCCCAGTCATGGCCGTACCCAAGCGGAAGATGTCCCGCTCCAACACCCGCCACCGCCGCGCCCAGTGGAAGGCGTCCACGCCCCAGCTGGTGCCCGTCACGGTGGACGGCTCCGTCTACCAGGTGCCGCAGCGCCTGGTGAAGGCGTACGAGCGCGGCCTGATCCACCCGGAGGGCTGAGCCGGTGGCGAACGGCCCGCGCGTGCGGGCCGTTCGCCGGCTGCCGGACCGCGGGACGTCCCGCGTGGAGGGATGGGCGAGGGCCACGGCCGCCCCCTACCTCGACCGGGCCTTCCGCCACGCCGACTCGCGCAGCAGCCGCAGCCCGTTGAGACCCACCAGGACGGTGGAACCCTCGTGACCCGCGACGCCGAGGGGCAGCGGCAGATGACCGGCCAGGTCCCAGACCACCAGGGCGCCGATGCAGACTCCGGCGATCACCAGGTTCTGCACGACCAGCCGGCGGGCGCGCCGGGAGAGGGCCACGACGGCCGGGACGGTGGCCAGTTCGTCGCGTACGACGACGGCGTCGGCGGTCTCCAGGGCCAGGTCGGAGCCGGCCCGGCCCATCGCGATGCCGGTGTGCGCGGCGGCGAGCGCGGGTGCGTCGTTGACGCCGTCACCGACCACGAGGGTGCGCAGGCCTGCGCGTTCCCAGTCCCGTACGGCCGCGACCTTGTCCTCGGGCAGCAGCCCGGCCCGTACGTCGGTGATGCCGGCCTCGGCGGCGACGCGGTGCGCCGCGCGGTCGTTGTCGCCGGTCAGCAGGGTCGGCGCGGTCCCGCTGAGCCGGGCGAGGGCGGCGACGGCGGCCGCGGCTCCGTCCCGCAACCGGTCGGCGACGCCGAGCACGGCGACGGGCGAGCCGTCGACGGCCACCACGACGGCTGTCCGCCCCGCGGCCTCCAGTTCACGGACGGCGGACGAGGCTTCGGCGGGGCGGCCCACCGTGACCTCGCGGCCGTCGACGAGGGCCCGTACACCCCGGCCGGGAGCCGACGAGAACTCCGTGGCGCGGGGCACCGTGAGGCCTCGTTCGCGGGCGGCGGCCACCACCGCGCGGGCGAGGGGGTGTTCGCTCGGCAGCTCGGCCGCGGCGGCCAGTGTGAGGACCTCGGACTCCGCCAGGGCGCCGGTCAGCCGCACCTCGGCGACGCGTGGCGTGCCCTCGGTCAGGGTGCCGGTCTTGTCGAGGGCGACCCGGTCCACCTGCCCCAGCCGCTCCATCACCACGGCCGACTTCACGAGCACACCGTGCCGGCCGGCGTTGGCGATCGCGGAGAGCAGCGGCGGCATGGTGGCGAGGACCACGGCGCACGGTGATGCCACGATCATGAACGTCATGGCGCGCAGCAGCGTCTCGGTGAAGTCCGCACCGAAGGCGAGGGGCAGGGCGAACAGCGCGAGGGTGGCGACGACGACACCCACCGAGTAGCGCTGCTCGATCTTCTCGATGAAGAGCTGCGTGGGGGCCTTGGTCGCGCTGGCCTCCTCCACCATGGCGACGATCCGGGCGATGACGGACTCGGAGACGTCCTTGTCGACCCGTACGCGCAGCGCCCCGGTGCCATTGAGGGTGCCCGCGAAGACGCCGTCGCCGGGCGCCTTGGCGACGGGCAGGGGTTCGCCCGTGATGGTGGCCTGGTCGACGTCGCTCGTCCCGTCCAGGACGGTGCCGTCCGCCGGCAGCCGCTCCCCCGGCCGTACGAGGACGGTGTCGCCGATCCGCAGGTCCGCCACGTCCACCGGCTGCTCCTCGGACCCGTTCACACGGACGGCCCGCGCGGGCGCCAGGTCCAGCAGGCCGCGTACCGAGTCGGCGGTACGCCTGGTGGCGAGCGCCTCCAGGGCGCCCGAGGTGGCGAAGATGACGATGAGCAGCCCGCCGTCCAGGTACTGCCCGATCGCGGCGGCGCCGATCGCGGCGACGACCATCAGCAGGTCGACGTCCAGGGACTTGGCGCGCAGGGCCTGGAGTCCCGCCCAGCCGGGCTCCCAGCCGCCGGCGACGTAACACACGGCGTACAGCGGCCCCCAGGCCCACGCGGGCGCGCCGGCCAGGTCGAGCGGGAGCGCGGCGAGGAACGCGGCGGCGGACAGCGCGGCCCAGCGGACCTCGGGCAGGGTGAACAGCCCGGTCCGGCGGGGCGGGGCGACGGCGCGGGCGGGCGGGTCCGCGGGCCTGGTGTCGAGCACCGGGGAAGCCATGGGCGTGCACCTCTTCACGGGGACGGCAGGAACGGCACCACCATAGCGGAACACATGAAGAGGTCTTCATCCATACGCCTGGACACGCGGCTACGATGACCTGCATGGGACACGGAGTGAACGGTGAGACGACCCCGACGGCGCGTCTGGACGCGGAGTCCGCGGCCACCATCGCCGCCACGCTCCAGGCCCTCGCCACCCCGTCCCGGCTGATGATCCTCACCCGGCTGCGCCAGGGGCCCTGCGGAGTGACGGAGCTGGCCGAGTCGGTCGCCATGGAGCAGTCGGCGGTCTCGCACCAGCTGCGGTTGCTGCGCGCCCTGAGCCTCGTCACCGGTGTGCGGCAGGGCCGGCGCATCGAGTACAGCCTGTACGACAACCATGTCGCCCAGCTCCTCGACGAGGCCGTCTACCACATCGAGCACCTCCGGCTCGGCGCACGCGACCTTCCCCAACCTGCCGTGGATACTGGTCAGTCGTAGACCGACGACGCGAAGGGGCGGGCATGGCCGACCAGTTGGGAACGAGTCGCGGGGCACGGCACGCCGTGGTCGTCGGCGGAAGCATCGCGGGGCTGCTCGCCGCCCGGGTGCTCGCCGAGCACGCGCAGCGGGTCACGATCGTCGAGCGCGACCGCTTCCCCGACGAGCCCGGACCTCGTGCGGGCGTGCCGCAGGGGCAGCACACACACGTCTTGCTGGAGGGCGGGCAGCTGGCGCTGGAGCAGTTGCTGCCGGGCGTCGTGGAAGAGCTGCGCGAGCAGGGTTCGCCCCGGGTCGGGATGCCCGAGGACGTCGTGCAGTGGCAGGGCGGCCGGTGGTTCCGGCGCACCGCCACCACCTCGTCCCTCCTCACCGGTACCCGGCCCCGGCTCGAACACCTCATCCGGCGCCGGGTGCTGGCGGACCCCCGGATCGGCACCGTGCAGGGCACCGAGGCCGTGGGACTGCTCGGCGACGCCGGCCGCGTACGAGGGGTGCTGCTGCGCGAACGCGGCGCGGGCGGGGAGACGCGCACCCTGGAGGCGGACCTGGTGGTGGACGCGTCGGGGCGCGGGTCACAGGCTCCCCAGTGGCTGTCCGCGATCGGTGCCGAGCCTCCGCACGAGGAGACCATCGAAACCGGTCTGGCGTATGCGACGCGCCTGTACCGGGACGGATCCGAGGGCAGTGGGGCGGACTGCCTCGGCTACTTCGTCGTACCCAACCCCGAGCAGACGTACGGCGGCGTGGTGATGCCCGTCGAGGACGGGCGCTGTCTGGTCACCCTTTCGGGGCTACGCGGTGACGAACCGCCCACCGACGAGGAGGCGTTCGAGGACTTCGCGAAGCGGCTCCCGCACCCGATCCTGCACGACTGGCTGACCAGGGCGGAGGGCGAGTCCCCGGTGCGCGGCTTCCGCCGGACGGCCAACGTGCGGCGCCGGTACGACCGTCCGGGGCGCCGCCCCGCGGGGTTCCTCGCGACCGGGGACGCGCTGTGCACGTTCAACCCGATCTACGGGCAGGGCATGGCGGTCGCCGCGATCGGGGCGGTGGCACTGCGCGACGCGCTGGCGGACCGCCGCCGGACGCCGACGACGCTGCGCGTGCAGCGGGCGCTGTTCCACGCCTCCAAGCAGGCCTGGGACATCTCCGCCGGGTCCGACAAGAGCATGCCGGGCGCCACCGGCAACGCGATGGGGTCCCGCGCCCTCGACCGGCCCGCCGCCTGGTACCTCCAGCGCGTCCAGGACAGGTACACCGGCGATCCGGTCGTGGGGCGGGCGTTCCGGTCGGTCCTGGCGCTGGTGAATCCGGTGACCGTGCTGTTCGCCCCGCGGATCGCCCGCGCGGTGCTCTTCGAGCCGGTGCCGCCGACCCCGGCCGAGCCGCCCCTGCGGCGGGAGGCCGACGCGGCGTGACGCGCTTCAGGGGCGCATGACGACCTTCACGGCGCCCTCCTGCTTCTGCTGGAACATCTTGTACGCGTGCGGGGCGTCGGTGAGCGGGAGGTGGTGGGTGGCGAAGTCGTCCACGCCGAGCGGGTCCGCGTCGGTGAGGAGCGGCAGGATGTCGTCGACCCAGCGGCGGACGTTGGCCTGGCCCATGCGCAGTTGGATCTGCTTGTCGAACAGCGTCAGCATCGGCATCGGGTCGGCCGCGCCGCCGTAGACGCCGCTCAGCGAGATGGTTCCGCCGCGCCGCACCAGGGCGATGGCCAGGTGGAGGGCGGCCAGCCGGTCGGTGCCCATCTTCTGGTGCAGCCGGGCCGCCCACGCCTTGGGCAGCAGTCCGGCCGCGTTCTGCTGGGTGCGCGCGACCGGGCTGCCGTGGGCCTCGGTGCCGACCGCGTCGATGACGGCGTCCGGGCCGCGGCCGGAGGTGCGGTCCTTGATGGCGTCGACCAGCTCGTCGTGGTCGTCGAACCCGTTCAGGTCGTACACCTCGACGCCGCGCTCCCGGGCGCGCTGGAGGCGTTCGGGTACCAGGTCGACACCGATCACCTGGGCGGCGCCCTGGTGGAGGGCGATACGGCAGCTCATGTCGCCGATCGGGCCGAGCCCGAGAACGACGACCGAGCCACCCGGGGGGACGGCGGCGTACTGGACGGCCTGCCAGGCGGTGGGCAGGACGTCCGAGAGGTAGAGGTAGCGGTCGTCCGGCGGGCCCTCGGGCACCTTGATGGGCCCGAACTGGGCCTGCGGGACGCGGAGGTACTCGGCCTGGCCGCCGGGCACGGCACCGTACAGCCTGGTGTAGCCGAAGAGTGCGGCGCCCATGCCCTCCTCGGCGACCTGGGTGGTCTCGCACTGGGTCGGCAGGCCGGAGGTGCACATCCAGCAGTGGCCGCAGGCGATCTGGAAGGGGACGACCACGCGGTCACCGGGCTTGAGGCCCGGGACGTCGGAGCCGACCTCCTCCACGATGCCCATCGGCTCGTGGCCGAGGATGTCCCCGGGGGTCATGAACGGGGTGAGGACCTCGTAGAGGTGGAGGTCCGAGCCGCACAGCCCGGTGGACGTGACCCTGACGACCGCGTCGGTCGGCTCCTCGATCTTCGGGTCGGGCACCGTCTCCACCCGTACGTCACGCTTTCCCTGCCATGTCACGGCCCTCATGGTGCGTGTCCCTTCAACCGGCTCCTGCGGGGGCGGGAGCCGGGTACCCGGGCGCCGTGCCGGTGAATCCGTTTCGGCCAGAGTGCGACGGAATGCCGGACACCCCCTTCCATAAAGGTTTAGACCAATGATAGGGATTGGTCACCGACACGGCATGCTCGACTACTGTGAGCGAAGGAATTTGAGGGTTGAACATGGCTGAGCCCCAGACCCCCGCGGGACTTCCGCTCTACCTCCGGGTGGCCGCCGCGCTCCGCGACGACCTCACCCAGCGGCGCATCGCCCCCGGCACCAGGCTGCCGTCCGAGCGCTCCCTGGTGCACCGCTTCCGGGTGAACCGGCACACCGTACGCAACGCGCTCCAACTGCTGCGCGACGAGCGGCTGGTGGTGACCGAGCGGCGTGGCACGTTCGCCGCGGCCACCACTCCGGAGGCGGCGGGACCGGTCCTCGCGCCGGGCCTGCTGCGGTTCCCGTGCGGCACCGGCACCCCCGACGCGTCCGCGGTGACCCGGCTCGCCTGGGAACCCGCGCCGACCGGGCTCGCCGGGCAGCTGGGCCTCCAGCCCGGCGCGCCGTCGCGGGGCC
>NZ_JBEPEL010000095.1:0-25952 GCF_040300825.1 Streptomyces sp. NPDC000229 | reverse complement strand
GTCGGCCTTCGGCATGAAGATCGTCGCCTACGACCCCTACGTCCAGCCGGCGCGCGCCGCGCAGATGGGGGTCAAGCTCCTCACGGTGGGCGTTCCGCGGGCCCGAGGGGGCGCCCCGCCTGGCCGGGTGGCCGGCCGGGGGCGGTCCTCGTGCGGCGGGGGTCAGTGGCCGTAGGCCTCCCGGCAGAGCTGGGCCTGGCGACTGTCGGGCGCCCAGTCGCCGTAGCTTCGGCCGAGGGCGCATACGTCCGGGACCGTGGCCGGGAGGGAGGGCACGGCCGGGGGAGGGACACGGGGGAGCTGCTCGCGGAGCCGCTCCGTCGACGGGAGCCGGGCCGGTCGGTCGGCGGGTGGCGCGGCGCGCGGGGTGGCGGTCGGCGCGGCGGTCGGCGTGCGGTGGGGCGTGCCCGGGGACGGGGGCCGCGGTGCGGGCGCCTGGGTGGGCGGCAGCGCTGCCTCCAGGGCCTCCCGCGCGGGGCCCTCGACGATCTGCGGCGCGACCTCCTTGGACGGGCGGCTCGTCTCCGGGGCGCCCGGTAGGGGAGATGGGCCCGGGTCCACCGACACGCAGCCGGAGACGGCCGCCACGGCCACGGTCGCCAGGACCTTCGCGGTGATTCTGGTTCGATGCACCCGGTAACTGTGGTCGCTGACCGCCCCCTTGGGGATCGCTACCCGCGGTTATTGCTCCGCACGGGTGATGGTTGTGACCGCCGGATGATCAGCGTCGGCCCCGGGGCGGACGCCGAGCATCCCGTTCAGCAACTCGCCGAACCCCGTGCGCAGTTCCTCCCGGCTCGGTACGGCGGAGTGGAACGAGCCCACCGCGCAGGAGAACATCAGCCCCTCGCACCAGGCCACCAAGGACAGGGTGTGGCGTTCCGGCTGCTCCGATCCGGCCGCTCCCATCAGCGCGGTCAGCGGTCCCCGGAACCGTCGCCCGGTCTCGTCGTAGAACGCGCGCAGCTCGGGGCGCCGGGTCGCCTCCAGCCCCAGCTCGTAGCGCGCGACGAGCAGGTCGCGGTGGCCGGTCAGGTAGCGGTGCAGCGCCAGGGAGAGCGCGTCCACCAGCGCGTCGAGGCCCTCGCCGGGAGCCGGCATCTCCTCCATGGCCAGCACCTGCGCCTCCCGGTCGGCGAGCCGCCGAACCGCCGTCTCCAGCAGCGCCTGCCGGGTGCGGGCGTAGTTGGACGTCGAGCCCTGGGGCAGCCCCGCGGCCTCGTCCACCGCGCGGTGGGTCAGCCCGCGCATGCCCCGCTCCGCGAGCAGGGACAGGGCGGCGTCGGCGATCAGGTCGGCACGTGCGGTCATACGGACAACCTACCGCCCGCACTACATCCGTAGTACGGTGACGATGTCACTACAGATGTAGTTCCGGCCTCCCGGAGGAGCCATGAACAACCGAACCGCCCCGCCCCTGGCCGTCGTCGTCGGAAGCGGCATCGGCGGACTGACCGCCGCCGTCGCCCTGCACCGGCGCGGCTGGCGCGTCACCGTCCTGGAGCGCGCCGGGTCGCTCCAGCCCGTCGGCGCGGGCATCGGCCTGGCGCCCAACTCGCTGCGTGCCCTGGACGTCATCGGCCTCGGTGACGAGATCCGCGCCCTCGCGGCGTGGCAGGGCGACGGCGGCATGCGCGCCCCGAGCGGCCGCTGGCTCGCCCGTACGACCGCGCGGGCCGCGGCCGACCGGTTCGGCGACCCGCTCGTCCTGGTCCACCGGGCCACGCTCATCGACGCCCTCGCCTCCCGCCTGCCGACCGGAACCGTTCGCACCGGCGCGCCCGCCACGCTCACCGCGGCGGGATCGCCCACCACCGGTCGCCGCGCCGTGGTCACCACCCCGGACGGCGACATCGAGGCCGAACTCGTCATCGGCGCCGACGGCATCAACTCCGCCGTCAGGTCAGCCCTGTTCCCCACCCACCCCGAACCCGAGTACGCGGGCCTGACCACCTGGCGCGTCGTCGTCCCCGCCCCCGAACGGCCCTTCCACCCGCACGAGACCTGGGGCCGCGGCGCCCTGTGGGGCACCCAGCCGCTCAAGGACGGCCGCGTCTACGCCTACGCGGCCGCCGCCGCACCGGCCGGAGGCCAGGCCCCCGACGACGAACGCGCCGAACTGCTGCGCCGGTTCGGCACCTGGCACGACCCCGTCCCCGCGATCATCGGCGCCGTCGCGCCCGACCAGGTCCTCCGGCACGACGTCCGCCACCTCACCACCCCGCTGCCCGCCTTCCACCGCGGCCGGACCGCCCTCCTCGGCGACGCCGCCCACCCCATGGCGCCCACCCTCGGGCAGGGCGGGAACCAGGCCATCGAGGACGGCATCGTGCTCGCCCACCACCTGCCGCCCCAGCACGACATCGGCGCCGGCCTCGCCGCGTACTCCGCCGCGCGCATCCCCCGCACCACCGGCATCGTCCGCAAGTCCGCCCGCATCGCCCGGCTGGTGTCCCTGACCAGCACCCCGGCCGTGACCATCCGCGAGACCCTGATGACTCTCGCCCGCTTCGGCCCCGGCCTCGCGCTGCGCACCTTCGACGGCATCGCCGACTGGCGGCCTCCCCAGCACACGTATTCTGACCGGGCGCAGGGGCGTGAGGACAGGTGCGTACGGCGATAGGGAGAGCACTGTGAAGATCGGCTGCATCGGACTCGGCGACATCGCACAGAAGGCGTACCTGCCGGTGCTCGCCACCGTCCCGGGCGCCGAACTGCACCTCCAGACCCGCACCCCGGCAACCCTCACACGGGTCGCCGAGACCTACCACGTGCCCGCCGGCCGGTGTCACTCCGACCTGGACTCGCTGCTCGCCGCCGGGCTCGACGCCGCGTTCGTGCACGCCCCGACATCCGTGCACGCCGAGATCGTGACCCGGCTGCTGGAGGCGGGGGTGCCGACGTACGTCGACAAGCCCCTGGCGTACGAACTCGACGACTCCCGGCGCCTGGTGCAGCTCGCCGAGCGGCACGGCGTCAGCCTCGCCGTCGGCTTCAACCGCCGCCTCGCACCGGCCTACGCGCAGTGCCTGGACCACCCGCGCGAGCTCATCCTCATGCAGAAGAACCGGATCGGCCTGCCCGAGGACCCGCGCACCCTCGTCCTCGACGACTTCATCCACGTCGTCGACACGCTGCGCTTCCTCCTGCCCGGCCAGGTCGAGCACACCGACGTACGTGCCCGGATCCGCGACGGCCTCCTGCACCATGTCGTGCTCCAGCTGTCCGGCGACGGCTTCACCGCGATCGGCATGATGAACCGGATGAACGGCTCCACCGAGGAGATCCTCGAAGTGTCCGGGCAGGACACCAAGCGCCAGGTCCTCAACCTCGCCGACGTCATCGACCACAAGGGCCAGCCCAGCGTCCGGCGGCGCGGCGACTGGGTGCCGGTCGCCCGCCAGCGCGGCATCGAACAGACCGTGCACGCCTTCCTCGACGCCGTACGGGCCGGGAAGACCCTCAGCGCCCGGGACGCACTCGCGACCCATGAGGTGTGCGAACGGGTGGTACGGGAGTGTCTGGAGCAGGCCGCCGCCTGACCACCCGGCGACCCTCGACGGCGCACAGCGCGGCCAGCACGGCCAGCGCCCCGTACACGGGCCAGTCACCGAACCGGACGTACGGAGTCGTCCCGTCGGCCAGTGGAACCTCGTACACGGCGGCCGCACTGCGGTCCGTACCGAGCGGGGCGCCGACGCGGCCACCGTCCGGCCCGTACACCGCGCTCACGCCGGTCAGCGTCGCGTGCACCATCGGCCGCCCGGTCTCCGCCGCCCGCAGCGCCGCCAGCGACGCGTGCTGCCCGGGCGCCCAGCTGTGCTGGAACGTCGACGTCGCCGACTGCGCCACCAGCACCTGCGCCCCCTCACGGGCCAGGTGACGGCTCATGTCGGGGAACGCCGTCTCGAAGCAGACGAGCGGGCCCAGCCGCAGCCCCCGCTCCCCGACCGTCATCACCACCGGACGCTCGCCGCGCCTGCGGTCCTCGGTGGCCGCCTTGCCCACCGAGGTGGCCCAGCCCAGCACCGACCGGAACGGGACGTACTCGCCGAACGGCACCAGCCGCATCTTGTCGTACCGGTCACCGGTCGTGCCCTCGGGATCCACCAGGACGCTGCTCTTGTAGATGCCCGGCCGGTCCGAGCGGCGCGCGTCCACATTGACCAGTACCTCGGCGCCGACCTCACGGGAGAGCGCCGCCAGCCGGTCCGTGTACTCCGGCCGTGCCGTCAGGTCCGCGCCGACACTGCTCTCGCCCCACACCACCAGGTCCACGTCGCCCCGGCCGGCCAGCTCCCGCGTCAGCTCCTCGCCCCGCGCGAACCGCCGCTCCGCACCGCCCACCCCGTTGATCACACCCGGCTGTACGACGGCGACCCGGACCACCTGCCCGGTCGGCTGTGGGGCCGGCACCCACCACGCCGCCGCCCCCACGGCGACCGCGCACACCACGAGTCCGGCGACCGCCGTCGCACGCAGGGTGCGAACCGACGCCAGCAGGGTCACCGCCGTGTTGACCGCCACCACGAGCAGGGTCACCAGCCACACGCCGCCCAGCGACGCCACCCGCAGCGCGGGCGGCACCTGCCACTGGCTGGCCCCCAGCAGGCCCCACGGGCCGCCCAACCCCTCCCAGGACCGGACCAGTTCGACCATCAGCCAGCCCGACGGCACAACGGCGAGAGCGGCCGCTCCACGCGCGCGTGACGGTGCCCCGGCGAGCATCAGCCGCACCAGCGGACCCCACGGCGCCCACAACAGCCCGACCAGCGCGGCCAGCAGCAGGATGAACACATGCAGGCTCGGCATCAGCCAGTGATGGACGGCCAGCATGAAACCGATGCCGCCCAGCCAGCCGTCCAGGGCCGCGCGGCGGCCGGTGGGCGCCGTACGGATCAGCAGCATCCAGGGCACCAGCGCGACGTACGCCCACCACCACAGGGACGGCGCCGGAAACGCGAGCGCGGGCAGCGCCCCGGCCCCCACGGCGGCCGCGCCCCGCCACCACGGGGACCTCAGCACTCGCCCCGTACCGCCCTGGCCGCCGGCCGCATTCCGCATCCCGCGTCTCCTCACGCAGTGGAGGCACCCCTGACGCCTCCAGTGTGCGGGAGCCGGTCATTCCGCCGACAGTACGCCCGGAGCGCGTCTCCACTTCTCGTGCACCACCACCGTGCGCAGCCGCCACCCGCCGTCGGTGCGCACCAGGGCGAACGTGTACCGCCCGCCCGAGACGAAGTCGTCCCCCGCCTCCATGCGCATGGGGTTCACATAGTCGGCCAGTGCCTCGGCGCTGTCGCCCGGGTAGCCGCCCAGGTCCTCGATGTCCACCCGCCGGTTGACGATGAGGTGCTGGCGTACCGGGAACAGCCGCATCGTCTCCGCCAGCCAGTCCGCGACCTCACCCGCCCGGCCCGCGACGCCGCCCGCGCCCCGGTAGTCGGCGTGCCCGTCCACCGTGAACAGCTCCCGGTAGGCGGACCAGTCCGCGTCGTCCACCGCCACCGCGTACCGGGTGACCACTTCGTCGATGGCGAACCGGTCCATCACGGTCGCGAGGTCCACGCGCTGCGTCATCGCTTCAGTGTCGGCCAGCGGGAGCCGCGGGCCAAGAGCCCTGCACGCCCGTCCTGAGCAGCGGCCTTCACGCCGCTTCCCAATGGTGGGCCCGGCCACCGCGCCACTCCACGAGGTGCGGGTCGTCCAGCGAGATGTCGGCCTCGTCCAGCCCGGCGCGGCGGAGGAACTCGACGAGGTCCGCGTCGTTGTGGGCGAGCCCCACGATCCGACCGCGTATGGTCACGCGCCGCCCACCGCCGGGGGAGGGGCGGTGCCCGACGACGGGTGCCTGCCAGGCCATGGCACCAGGGTGCGCCGCACGGCGCGTGATCGCAGCCGGGATGACGCACCCGCGACGCGGTTCACACGGGGTGTGAACGGAATGCGTGCATATATGCGCCGCGCGCCCTCGCGCCGACCCGCCTGGCGCGGGACGCTCTCCGTACGTGTTCGGGACGGAGGACCCGGGCATCGGGCCGCCGGTCACCCCCCTGCCGGCGGCCCCGCCCATGCCCGGAACCCGGACCGCCAAGGTTCCGGACCGCCCGCGGCTTCGGACCGCCGGCGGCCCCGGCCCGTCACGGAGCGAGGTCCCGCCACTCCGGTACGGCGGGACGGTACGGCGGGAGTGCGGACGGCCTCGTCGAGATCGAGTCGTCGATGCCCGAGAGCCGGCGGCCGGCCACGGCGACGACCGGGCAGACGGCCATGGACCCGATCGACGGCAGGGGGAGCGGCGCCGGTTCGCCGGACTCGGCGTTCGGGCGGCAGCCTCAGGAGCGGCTACGGCGCGGCTGTCCGGGCCCCGGCATGAGCAGCGGTCCGGTGACGAAGACCTGCGCCGGGGATGCGTCGCAGCGCCGGACGAGGCGGGCCTGGGGACAGGCGGCCCGCGGCGAGGCGGCCTGCGGCGACGCCGGCGGGTGCTACGCGGCCCGCGCGACGTCGCCCCGTTGCGACGTCCGGGCCCACTGGAGAACCAGGGCGCTGTAGATCCGCTGCTCGTCCGCCGACAGCTGCCCGCCGGAGCGCACCCACAATTCCCGGATCGCCGCGTTCAAGGCGTCGGCATCCGGTGTGGGCAGCTCGGCTGGGGATCGGGTCATGGCACCCAGCGTAGGCGGAGGGGCGGGCGGTCCGGCTACTTCCGGGGCCCTTTTGTGACGAAGCTCCCGCGCCGGGTCAGCCGCCCGACTCCCCGGCGTGCGGGCTGAGGACACCCAGCCCGACCAGTGCGAACAGCACCAGTCCGAGCAGGATCCGGTAGATCACGAACGGCATGAAGCTCCTGGTCGTGATGAACTTCATGAACCACGCGATGACCGCGTAGCCCACAGCGAAGGCGATGACCGTCGCGAAGATCGTCGGGCCCCAGGACACATGCCCGCCCTCGCTCGCGTCCTTCAGCTCGAAGAGGCCGGACGCCAGTACCGCCGGGATGGCGAGCAGGAAGGAGTACCGGGCCGCCGCCTCACGGGTGTAGCTCATCAGCAGGCCGCCGCTGATGGTCGCTCCGGACCGGGACACGCCGGGGATCAGCGCCATCGCCTGGCACATGCCGAAGATGAGGCCGTCCCTCACCCCCAGGTCCTTCAGCGTCTTCCGTTCCGGCGCGGCACGGTGCCGCCCGCCCTCCTCGACGCGGGCCGCGAGCCGGTCGGCGATGCCCAGGACGATGCCCATCACGATCAGGGTGGTGGCGATCAGGCGCAGATCACGGAAGGGGCCCTCGATGTGGTCCTTGAGGGTGACGCCCAGCACACCGATCGGGATCGAGCCGACGATGACCAGCCACCCCATCTGTGCGTCGTGGTCGCTGCGCATCGCCTTGTTCGTCAGCGAGCGGAACCAGGCGGAGACGATCCGCGAGATGTCCCTGCGGAAGTAGATCAGTACGGCCGTCTCGGTACCGATCTGGGTGATCGCCGTGAACGCCGCGCCCGGATCGTGCCAGCCCGCGAAGGCCGCGGTGAGGCGCAGGTGGGCGCTGGACGAGATGGGGAGGAACTCCGTCAGCCCCTGGACAAGTCCGAGGATGAGCGATTCGAACCAATTCATGGGGCTAGGGCCGTCCCGAATGTGCTCGTGCGGTCAATGAGGGGGCCGTTGATCGACGGCCGGTCGGTGCGCAGCGTACAGCCCTTAGATGAATGAGCCCCTCTCAGGTCTCGACAGAGCCCGCCGTCGTCCAGCCGGGAGCCCGCACATGCGGGGGTCAGGGTGTCGCCGCGGGCCTCCTCGCCGCAGCAGCCGCAGACCACGACCGGGCGGAGCGGGGCACGGCACGCGTGCTCGACCACCGTCGGCGGCTCGTCGTGTACGGGACCTTCTCCAGGATGCCCGCGTCGACGAGGCGGCGGAGGCGGGCGGTCCCGAGCGCCTCGCCCCCGAGCACCCCGCCCCCGAGCGTGCGGACCGGGAGCCGCCCCCGGATCTTCGGCGCCGTGAAACCTACTGGCCGCGCAGGCGGTGCCGCTTGCACCAGGCGACCACCGCCGCGGCCGTCCCGCTCACCACGATGAACCCCATCGCGAACAGGAAGGCGGGCGAGGTCGGCGACGCTGCCTCGCTCCCCGCCACCACGTACGCCGCCGTGTTCGGGATGGACCCGAGCCCGGTGGCCAGCAGGAACGGGAGGTACCCCATCCGCGACACCGCGGCGCAGTAGTTGGCGGCGGCGAACGGCACCCCGGGGAACAGCCGGATCGCGAGCATCGAACGGAACCCGTGCCGGCTCAGCTGCCCGTCCGCCGCCTTCAGCCAGCGCCCCCGCAGCAGCGGCCGCAGCGCGTCCTGCCCCAGCAGCCGCCCCAGCGTGAACGCGATCCCCGCGCCCAGCACCGTCCCGGCGACAGCCGCGACGAGCCCCGCCTGCGAGCCGAACAGCGCACCGGCCGCCAGGTTCAGGATCGGCCTCGGCACGAAGGCGGCGGTGCACAGGCCGTACGCCAGCGCGAACAGCACCACCGCGCCCGCACCGCTCACCTGCGGCGGCCAGCCCGCCGACAGCAACCGCTGTGGCTCGTACAGCACCACCGTCACCGCCGCGGCCGCGAGAACCAGGAGCAGCAGCGACAGCCGCGACCAGGGCGACAGCAGAGCGCGGGAACAGCGGACGGCGAGACCGGCCTGGGGCCTGGCTACGGGGTCGAGCATCCGGGGAGACTAACCGACGGCGCCCCGTGATCGCCGTAACGCCCGCCTCACGCACGATCCGCCCGCCTCGCCGGCCCCACCGGCACCACCGGCCCCGCACACCACGAAATTCGGTCGACGCGCACTTCGCGCTGAGCCATGATCAGCGCATGTTCCGGTACGCCTTCCCCGCAGCGCCGTCCGCAGTCGCGGACGCGCCGAAGGCTGCCGCATTCGCTGTCCCGGCCGTTCTCGACGGCGCCCGAAGCTGACCCTTCCCGGATCGTCCGGTGGACCCCGCAGGGGGAGGGTCGGCAAGGCCCAGGGGTCCCTCCCCCAAGCTCTCGGCTTCGCTCGAGCAGGGGGGACCCCCATCGCTTCTTGTTCCGGGAAGGAACCGCAGACAGCCATGCCCAAGACGGCATACGTGCGCACCAAGCCGCACCTCAACATCGGCACCATGGGCCACGTCGACCACGGCAAGACCACTCTGACCGCCGCCATCACCAAGGTCCTCAGCGAGCGCGGGACCGGCACCTTCGTGCCGTTCGACCGGATCGACCGGGCGCCCGAGGAGGCGCAGCGCGGTATCACCATCAACATCGCGCACGTCGAGTACGAGACCGACACCCGCCACTACGCGCACGTCGACATGCCCGGCCACGCCGACTACGTCAAGAACATGGTCACCGGGGCCGCCCAGCTCGACGGAGCCATCCTCGTCGTCTCCGCGCTCGACGGGATCATGCCGCAGACCGCCGAGCACGTCCTGCTCGCCCGCCAGGTCGGCGTCGACCACATCGTCGTCGCCCTCAACAAGGCCGACGCGGGGGACGACGAGCTCACCGACCTCGTGGAGCTGGAGGTGCGGGAGCTGCTCAGCGCGCACGGGTACGGCGGCGACGCCGTCCCCGTCGTACGGGTCTCGGGGCTGAAGGCCCTGGAGGGCGACCCGCGCTGGACGGGCGCCATCGAGGCGCTGCTGGACGCCGTGGACACGTATGTGCCCATGCCCGTGCGGTACGTGGACGCGCCGTTCCTCCTGCCGGTCGAGAACGTGCTCACCATCACCGGCCGCGGCACGGTCGTCACCGGCGCCGTCGAGCGCGGCACGGTGCGGATCGGCGACCGGGTGGAGGTGCTCGGCGCGGACACGGAGACGGTCGTCACCGGTCTGGAGACCTTCGGCAAGCCCATGGACTCCGCCCAGGCCGGGGACAACGTGGCGCTGCTGCTCCGCGGCGTCCCACGCGACGCGGTACGCCGCGGCCATGTGGTGGCGGCGCCCGGCAGTGTCGTACCGAGCAGGCGCTTCACCGCGCAGGTGTACGTCCTGTCCGGGCGCGAGGGGGGTCGTACCACCCCCGTCACGACCGGGTACCGGCCGCAGTTCTACATCCGGACCGCGGACGTCGTCGGTGACGTCGACCTCGGTGAGGCGGCCGTCGCGCGCCCCGGTGACACGGTCACCATGACCGTCGAACTGGGCCGTGACGTCCCCCTGGAGGCGGGCCTCGGCTTCGCGATCCGCGAGGGCGGCCGCACCGTCGGCGCCGGGACGGTGACGGAAGTGCTCTGACACGCCCCTTCGTCCGGTGCCCCACCGCCCGGCGGTGAGCCCCGGTCAGGTGGGGCGCTCGACGCCCTTGCGGGGGGATGCGGTCCGCGGCAGCACACAGGGGTGGGCTGCCGCGGACCGCGGGCGCAAGGACCGGGCTGTTCGGGGCGAGCGGCCCGGCCCCGCCGGCGCCGTCACCCCGCCAGCGCCGCCTCCACGGCGGCCAGCTCCTCGTCCGGGTCGGCCATCCGGGCCAGCACGACGAAGTCGTCCGGGCTGTAACGGGTGCGCACGTCGTCGTCCCAGCGTGCGGCGGCCGTCCGCAGCGGCTCGACGGCCTCCGCGAGACGGCCCAGCCGGTGCAGGACCAGTCCGTAGTACCCCGCGGCCTCCGTCCCGTACGAGGAGTCGCCGCCTTGTTCCCAGGCCAGGCGGAGAAACGGTTCCGCCTCGGCGTACGCGCCGCGCTGGGCCTTCAACCTGCCCGCGAGCATGGCGTTGAGCGGTGACCCGTCGTCCGCCGCGCGCACGTACCAGCGCTCGGCCTCCTGGTAGTCCTTGTGGTACTCGGAGAGCCAGCCCATCTCGTTGCACGCACCGTGGTGGCCCGCCTCGGCGGCCTGCCAGTACCAGTGGTCGCGCAGGACGGGCTTGCGCAGTGACCCGTACAGCTCCGCGAGGTCGTACGCGGCCTCGGGGTCGCCCGCCAGCGCGGCGGGCTCGATCCAGCGGACCAGGTGGCGGTCGGCCGCTCCGGCCCAGTCGCCGAGGATCTTCCCGTACGCGTACGAGGCGTGGACGTCACCCGCTTCCGCCCGCTCGCGGAGCCCGGGCAGCCGGCGCAGGTCCTTGCCGGGAGCGGTCGTGCCGCCCTCGCGGATCGCGGCGATCCGGTCGAGCTGCGCGACGACGTCCTCGTCGTCCTCCCCGACCTCCCGGAACCACCGTTCGGCCTCCTCGAACCGCCGCTGCCGCTTGCAGAGGAGGCCGAGGTTCCACTGGGCGGGCGGGTGCCCGTCGGCGGCCGCGAGGGCGTACCAGTGCTCGGCGTCGCCGAGGTCGCCGCGCTGCTCGTGCAGGACTCCCAGGGCGTAGGCGGCGCCTTCGTAGCCCTCCTCGTGGGCCTGGACCAGCAGGAGGCGTGCCTCGGGCCAGGACGCGTCGCCGGCGGTCTCCGTGAGGAACACGGCGTGGTCCACGCGGGCGGAGGCGCTGAGCGCGGAGGCCCTGCGGTAGTAGCCCGCGGCCTCGGTGGTCAGGCCCGGGTAGTCGCGGAAGTGCTTCTCGAGGTCGAACAGCGGGCGCAGCGCCTCGGCCGCGGCGTCCCCGTCCGCGGCGGCCTCGGCGGCGTCGAGGTCCGCCGCGACGCGGTCGAAGTCCTCGCGGATCGACTCGAAGAGCTTCACCCAGCGGAAGACCGCGATGTCACCCAGGTCGATGTCGCTCATCAGGAATTTCGGCGCTTCGTCGAGTCGCCCCTCGGCCGCGAGCAGCTTGCCGAGCTCGATCTTGCAGTTCAGACTGCGGCCCTGTTCCCAGCCGCGCCGGAACCATTCGGCGGCCTCGGGGTCACCGTTCTCCTTGAGCAGCACCCCGAGTCCGTAGGCGCAGTCCGCGTTCCGGTCGGCGACGGCGCGGTAGAGCGCCTCCGCCGCCGGCCGGTCGCCCCGGATCTTCCGGTACCGGGCAAGGGTGTAGTGCGAGAAGGCGTCGCCCGCCGCCACCGCCCGCTCCCAGTACGGGATGCCTTCGTCCACGTGATGGCCGAGCACGAAGAAGTCGGTGTGCCGGCGGGCGGTCTTCGCGTCACCGGCGAGCGCGGCGGCGACGAGCGCCTCCCCGCGGGCCTGTATGTCTTGCGTCATGATCCGCATCGTGCCAGGTGCGACCAATGACGCACCAACGTACGGCCGTTGGGCTCCCGTCCGGACCCGGGTGACCGTCCGTCCGCACCCGAGGCGCCGGGTGCGGACGGGCGGCCGTCACCCATGCGGAGGCCGCCGCCGCCGTGTGGGCACAATGAGGCGGTGAACCAGCCCCGGCCCGAGCCCCTGCCCGTCCTCCGCGCTGTCGACCACGGCACCGCCAAGCTCATGCCCGACGTGGACCGCGACCGGGCCTGGCTGCTCACCATCGGCGGCGCGCCACAGTCGTACGTCGACCTGGACGACCCGACGCACCTGGAGTTCGAGTACGCCCGCCGGCTCGCCCACGCGGTGGACTGCGCGGCGCCCGAAGGCGAGCCGCTCGACGTGGTGCACCTGGGCGGCGGGGCGCTCACCCTGCCCCGCCGGCTGGCCGTCACCCGGCCCGGCTCCCGCCAGGACGTCGTCGAGGCCGACCGGGGGCTCATCGCGCTGGTGGCCGAGCACCTGCCGCTGCCGGCCGGTTGCGGGATCACCGTGCACGGCGCGGACGCCCGGGCCTGGCTGGAGGCGGCGCCCGCGCGGTCGGCCGACGTGCTGATCGCGGACGTCTTCGGCGGGTCGCGGGTGCCCGCGCACCTGACGTCCCTCGCCTACGCGCGGGCCGCGGAGCGGGTGCTGCGACCGGACGGGGTCTACGTGGCCAACCTCGCGGACGGCGCGCCCTTCGGGTTCCTCCGCTCCCAGCTGGCGACCTTCGCGGCCGTGTTCGAGCACCTCGCGCTGATCGCCGAGCCCGGCGTGCTGCGCGGCCGGCGGTTCGGCAACGCCGTGCTCGTCGCCTCGCACCGGGAGATCGACACCGCGCGCCTGGCCCGGCGGGCGGCCGCCGACGCCTTCCCGGCGCGCGTGGAGCACGGTGCGTCGCTGGCCCGGTTCACGGGCGACGCGCGGGCCGTACGGGACGAGGACGCGGTCGCGTCACCCGAGCCGCCCGACGGGGCCTTCGGCATCGGCTGATCTCCGGTCCGCCCGACCGGTGACCTCCTTCGTGCGCCGCGTCAAATTGCGTACGTCGGGCACCAGTAGCACCAGCGCCGTCACCAGCACCACCAGTGCCGCGCAGCCCCACAGCGCCTGGGACCGCCCGAACAGGTTCTCCGCCGGTCCGGCCAGCGCCGTCGACAGCGGCAGCATCGCCGTCGAGCCGAACCAGTCGTACGCCGAGACCCGCGACAGCTTGTCCTCCGGGATCTCCTGGTGCAGGGCGGTCATCCACGCGACACCGAAGATCTCCAGCGAGACACCGCAGACGAACATGGCCGCGATCAGGCCACCCACCGGAAGCGGCACGGCCAGTGCGGCGGACGGCAGCGCCAGCGGGAAGACACACAGGGTGCCGACCAGGAGCATCCGGCGCGGCTTCCAGCGCATGGCCAGCAGCGCGCCGCCGACCGTGCCCGCGCCGAACGCCGCGAGGGCCAGGCCCCATGGCCGGGCGCCGCCCAGCTCGTCCTTGGCGACCAGCGGCCCGTACACGGACTCGGCCGCCCCGACCACCGCCACGACCACCGAGAACTGCGCCACGATCGCCCAGAGCCAGGGCCGCCCCGCGAACTCCTGCCAGCCCTCCCGCAGATCGGACAGCAGCCCGCCCCCGGGCTCGCGCTTCGCGATGTGACTGACGTCGAGGAAGGCGCGCAGCGCGCCCGCCACGGCGAACGCCGCCGCGTCGACGGCGAGCACCCAGCCGGGACCGAACGCGGCGATCATCGCGCCGCCGAGCGCGGCACCACCGATGCCCGCGCCGTTCATGGCCATCCGGAAGAGTGCGAAGGCGCGGCCGGCCTGTTCCCCGCTGACGCTGGACATCAGCATGCCCTCGGCGGCCGGGTTGAAGAACGCCTGCCCCGTGCCGCACAGGGCGGTGAGCAGCATCATCTGCCACAGCTGCGGATCGCCCGCCAGGACCAGGACGGCGAAGACGGCCTGGGAAGCGAAGTTGAGCGCGTTGGCGGCGACCATGACCCGATGGCGGGGGAGCCGGTCGGCGATCGCGCCGCCTATGAGCAGGAAAAGCACGAGGGGCAGGGTGCGGGCCGCCGCGACCAGGCCCACGTCACCACTGTCCCCGCCGGACTCCAGCACCGCGAACGCCGCCGCGATCAGCGCACCGTGGGTGCCCAGGTTGGTGACGATCGTGGCGGCGGTCAGCAGGGTGTAGTTGCGTCCGGCCCACTCGGGGCGCCGGGGACACAGGCGCCTTCGGGGCGCGTTGGCGGGAGTACTCACTCCGGGACTATCCCCGGAGAGGCACTCCCGTGCCAAACCGATGACGGCCCGGAACGATCAGGACCCGCCCTCTGCCAGTCGTACCGTTGCGAGGATCTTCTGGATGGTGGCCTCCGGCACCTCGCCCGCCACGCCGGTGTTGGCGTACAGGACCCAGCTGACGAAGTCACCCTTGGAGTTCTTGAAGGAGAAGGCGATGGACTTGCCGTCCGTGTCGCACTTGCTCTCCTTCTTGGTGTTCAGGGCGGTCGCCGTGGCGACGTGTCCGGTCAGCCCGGACGTGGTCGTGTACGGCACGGCCTTGGTCACCTTGACGGTGCCCTTGGGCTCGGTCTGCGCGTAGCCCGCCCACACCCAGTTGCCCGCCTCGTTGTAGGCCGCCTCGGCGGTGTCCTTCGCACCCTGGCCGCCCTTGGTGCCGACCATGGCGAGGCCGTTCTCCTCCTGGCGGCCGTCCTTGTTGGCGTCCTCCACGCACCACTTGCTCTTGTACTCGGCCGGGGCGGACATCATGACGACGGAGCTGCCGTCGCCCTTCTTCTCGTCCTCGAAGCCGACGCTGGTCCCCGCACCGACGACTTCCCAGTCGGCCGGCACGTCGAACTGGGCGCTGCGCTTGGGGTTGTGGACGACCTTCCACCCGGGGAAGGTGGGCTGGGCCCCGCCGGAACCGTCGCGCGGGTTGTCGGTCGGCGAGGGGGCGGCCTCGGAGGACTTCGGCGCGCTCGGCGCGGGCTTGGGGTCCCCGCCGGCCGTCGTCTTCTTGTCGTCGTCCTTCAGCACCAGGAACCCGGTGACACCGGCGGCCACGACCACGGCGGTCGCCGCGACGATCGCGACGATGGTCGTCTTCTTCTTGTCGTCGGCGTTCCGCGGCGGCGG
Organism: Streptomyces sp. NPDC000229; assembly: GCF_040300825.1. Lineage (NCBI taxonomy): Bacteria > Bacillati > Actinomycetota > Actinomycetes > Kitasatosporales > Streptomycetaceae > Streptomyces > Streptomyces sp. NPDC000229. The sequence continues at coordinate 10,658 of NZ_JBEPEL010000095.1, read as the reverse complement.
CAGCGGCGCGCCCGGCGGCTGACCGGGCACCTGGTACTGCGGCACGGTCGGCTGCTGGTACGGGTTGGGCTGCTGGTACCCGGGCGGGCCGGGCTGCCCGGGCTGCGGGTAGCCGTAACCGGGCTGCGGCGGCGGAGTGCCGGGCTGCTGGTACGGGTTGGGCTGCGGGTACCCCGGCTGCTGGTACGGGTTCTGGTCCTGCGGGTTCTGCTCGCCCCCGGGCGGCTGCTGTCCTGGCCACATGGCGAGTAACCATAGAGGGGCCCGGTGACGGGTGCCACGCCCGCCCCCATGAGGAGGCGCCCCGCATGGCTTCCCGCGCTTGCTACTGCCTGGTAACTTCAGGGCATGTCCGAGACCCTGCCGAACATCGGCGAGATGCTGCTGGCCACCGTTCCCATGGCCAAGACCCTGAACCTGGAGGTCGTCGAGGCGACCGCCGAGCGCGCGGTGCTCCGCCTCCCGGACCAGGGCGCATTCCACAACCACGTCGGGGGCCCGCACGCGGGCGCGATGTTCACGCTGGGCGAGTCCGCCAGCGGTGCCATCGTCATCGGCGCGTTCGGTGACCAGATGAACCGGGCCGTGCCGCTCGCCGTCAAGGCCGAGATCGGCTACAAGAAGCTCGCCATGGGCCCCGTCACCGCCACCGCGACGCTCGGCCGCACCAAGGCCGAGGTCGTCGCCGAACTGGACGCCGGCCGGCGCCCCGAGTTCCCGGTGAACATCGCGATCACGCGCGAGGACGGCGCGGTGACGGGCGAGATGACCATCATCTGGACCCTCCGCCCCCACTCCTGACCCCACCCGTCCGTACGCGCGTGGACACGCTTCGCGCGCGCGTGGTCGGACGCGCGCGTGAATACCGCCCCCGCACCCCTCTTCGGGTGCGGGGGCGGCCCTGTCCCACGGCACATCACCTGAAATGCCACGTCTCACGCGCATAGTTCGCCTATGTCAGAAAACCTCTCACGCAGGACCACGCTCCGCCTGCTCACCGGAGCGGCCGCCGTCGCGGCGGCCACCACCGGCCCCCTCCCCGCTCCGGTCCGCGCCGCCGAACCACCCACCGCCGGTGGCCGCGTCGACGACCTGCTCGCCCGGCTCACCCTCGACGAGAAGCTCGGCTTCCTGCACGGCGCCAAGGACCCCCGCAGCCTCGGCCAGGCCGGCTGGATCCCCGGCGTACCGAGGCTCGGCATCCCGCCCCTGCGACTCGCCGACGGCCCCGCGGGCGTACGTGTCAGGGCCCACGCCACCGCACTGCCCGCCCCCGTGATGCTGGCGAGCGCCTTCGACCCCGGCCTCGCCCACGACTACGGCCGCGTCATCGGCCACGAAGGCCGGGCGCTCGGGCAGGACGTCCTGCTGTCGCCCATGGTCAACCTGATCCGCACCCCCTACGCCGGACGGAACTTCGAGACGTTCAGCGAGGACCCGCTGCTCACCTCCGACCTCGTCGCCGAGGAGATCCAGGGCATCCAGGACGAGGGCCTGATCGCCACCGTCAAGCACTTCGCCCTCAACAACCAGGAGAAGGACCGCACCACCGTCGACGTACGGATCGGCGAACAGGCCCTGCACGAGACGGAACTGCGCGGCTTCGAGGCCGCCGTCGCCGCCGGCACCGGAGCGGTCATGGGCGCCTACAACAAGGTCGACGGCGCCCACGCCTGCGAGAACCGGGCCCTGCTCACCGGTGTCCTGCGCGAGCAGTGGGGATTCGACGGCTGGGTGATGAGCGACTGGGACGCCACCCACAGCACCGTCCCGTCCCTCACCGCCGGCCTCGACATGGAGATGCCCGCCGGCCGCTGGTTCGGCGACGCGCTGAAGAAGGCCGTCCTGGACGGCACCGTCCCCGAGGACGCCGTCGACCGCTCCGTACGCCGGATCCTCACCGTCATGGGCCGCTTCGGCCTCCTCGACGGCACCGCACCCGCCCGCCCCGCCGCCCGGGACCGGGAGTCCGGGGCGCGCCTCGCGTACCGGGTCGCCGTCGCGGGCGCCACCCTGCTGCGCAACGAGCACGCCACCCTCCCGCTCACCGGGCCCGCCGCCCGCTCCGTCGCCGTCATCGGCCCCACCGCCACCGTCCCCTTCGCCTCCGGCGGCGGCAGCGCCCACGTCGTACCCGACCGGGCCGAGCGCCCACTCGACGCCATCACCGCCCGGGCGGGCGACGGCGCCCGGGTCACGTACGCCCTGGGCGAGGACCTCTACGGCAAGCCCCTCCCCGTCCGCGGGGCGGCCTTCGAAGGACAGCACGTCCGCCCCGGACGGACCTACACCTACGAAGGCACGCTCGACCTCGACGAACCCGACGAGTGGACCTTCCTCGTCCACTACGACGGCGAACGCCCCAAGGTCGTCCTGGACGGCACCGAACTCTTCGCCGCCCAGGACCGCGAGGCCGAACTCTTCGCCGGCTTCGGCCTCGTCTCCACCGCCCCCGACGGCCTGAAGGTCCGCCGCCGCACCCTCCGCCTCACCGCAGGACGCCACACCCTGCGCGTCACCGCCACCGGCGGCGCCCAGGGACAGCTGTTCCGGCTGCGCCGCATCACCACCGCCACCCGCGCGGCGGACGTCGCCGAAGCGGTACGCGCGGCCCGCGCCGCGCACAGCGTGGTGCTGTTCGCCTACGAGGACGCCGCCGAGGGCCGCGACCGGACCACCCTCGCGCTGCCCGGCCACCAGGAGGCGCTCATCGACGCGGTGACCGCCGCCAACCCCCGTACCACCGTGGTCCTCAACACCTCGTCCGCCGTCACCATGCCGTGGCTGGACCGCACCGGCGCAGTGCTCCAGATGTACTACCCGGGCCAGGAAGGCGCCGCCGCCACCACCGCCGTGCTCTTCGGGGACACCGACCCCGGCGGCCGCCTCACCCAGACCTTCCCGGTCTCCGACACCCGCCACCCCATGGCCGGCAACCCCCGCCGCTACCCCGGCAGCGGCGGGATCCAGGAGTACTCCGAGGGCGTCCGCACCGGCTACCGCTGGTACGACGCCGAGGGTGTCGAGCCGCTGTTCCCCTTCGGGCACGGCCTGTCGTACACCACCTTCGCGTACGCCGGGCTCACCGTGACCCCCGCGACCGGCGGCGGCCTCACGGCGCGCTTCACCGTCCGCAACACGGGGCGGCGCACCGGCGTCACCGTCGCCCAGCTGTACGTCGGCCCGTCACCGGACCTGACGCTGGACCAGCCGACCCGGATCCTCGCCGGCTACCGGCGCATCGAGCTGCGCCCGGGCCAGTTCCGGCACGTCACGGTCCCGATCACCGCCCGGACCCTGTCCTCCTGGGACCCGGTACGCCACACCTGGGCGCTCGGAACGGGCACCCGAACCGTCCGGCTGGGCACCTCCTCGCGCGACCTCCTGCTCACCGCTCGGGCGGAGGTCCTCCCCCTGTGACCAGATAGGCTGCCCGGCGTGCGCGGCCGCACGCCGGGCAGCACGGAACGACGACGGAGGAACCGGCTTTGCACGTCCAGGAGTGGCTCGAGACCGTTCCCGCGGTCAGCATCTACGTCCTGGTGGGCGTGGTGATCGGGCTGGAGAGCCTCGGCATCCCACTGCCGGGCGAGATCGTCCTCGTCAGCTCGGCGCTGCTCGCGTCCCAGCACGGCGACATCAACCCGTACATCCTGGGCGCCTGCGCCACGGCCGGCGCGATCATCGGCGATTCGATCGGCTACGCCATCGGCCGCAAGGGCGGCCGGCCGCTGCTCGCCTGGCTGGGGGGCAGGTTCCCCAAGCACTTCAGCGAAGCGAACATCGCGATGGCGGAACGGTCGTTCGAGAAGTGGGGCATGTGGGCCGTCTTCTTCGGGCGGTTCGTGGCGCTCCTGCGGATCTTCGCCGGGCCGCTCGCGGGTGTGCTGCGCATGCCGTACTGGAAGTTCGCCATCGCCAACGTCTTCGGCGGCATCCTCTGGGCGGGCGGCACCACGGCCGTCATCTACTCGGTCGGCGTGGTGGCCGAGGCGTGGCTGAAGCGCTTCTCCTGGCTGGGCCTCGTCCTCGCCGTCCTGGTGGGCCTGACGTCCATGCTGATCCTCAAGAACCGCGCCAAGAAGGCGGCGGCCCAGGCCGAGGTCCGGTCGGCCGCCGAAGTCGCCACCCGCGAACCGGTCGGCGCCGCCGCGGACTGACGACGGCGCGGCTGGGGGTCCCCCGTGCCTCCCGGGCGCAGGCCGCCGACCGCGAGGGTGAGCCCGGAGGGCCCCCGGGCCACCGGCAGGTACCCCCGTCCCTGCTGCAGGTACCACCGCCGTGCCCCCCCCCGCAGCCCGGCGAGGCCTCCGCCACCGCCCGGGCGGCGGGCGGCCGCGGGCGCATCCGGCCGGCGGTGCACCCACCGGCCGAGGCCGGCCGTCAGGACGAATGCGCCTCGCCGTGGGCGCGGGCGAGCTCCAGGTACATCGCGGCGTTCAGCTTGATGCCCTCACGCTCCTCGTCCGTCAGCTCCCGCTTGACCTTGGCGGGCACGCCCGCGACCAGGGAGCCCGGCGGGACGCGCATGCCCTGTGGCACCAGCGCCTGCGCCGCGATCAGCGATCCGGCGCCGATGTGGGCGCCGTTGAGGACCGTGGCGCCCATGCCGACCAGGACGTCGTCCTCGACGGTGCACCCGTGCAGGACCGCGTTGTGGCCGACCGAGACGCGTTCGCCGACCGTGACGGGGAACCCCGGATCCACATGTACGGTGCAATTGTCTTGCACATTGGAGTCGGCGCCCAGGACGATCGGGCCGCAGTCGGCCCGCAGGACGGCGTGGTACCAGACGCTCGACCCGGCCGCCATCGTCACCTCGCCGACCACCACGGAGGTCGGCGCGGCGAACGCGTCCGGGTGCACATCCGGCTCCTTGCCGCCCACTCCAGTGATCAACGGCCGCTCTGTCATCGTCTGCTCCTCGGTTCCGCACGTCGCGCCAGGGGAACGTTAGGCGACGGCGACCACGGCGGCGACGGTGGGGCGAACATCACAGCGCGTGGCGCAGGTCGGGCGTGACCTGGCCGATTACCGTGGCCGGGTGCCGAAGAACAGAAACACGTTCTCATCCCTGGCCGCCTGGCGGCGCCGGGTCCTCAGCCGGGCCGTGCACGGCGGCTGGCGATGGGTGCAGGAGACGGGCGCCGTCACCGCCGAGCGTCCCGGGCGGCTGCGCTTCCGCCGGCTCGGCCCCGGCACCCGGCTGGCGTTCCCGCAGGGCACGGTGTTCGGCGAGGAGTGGATCGAGCTGGGCGACCACTGCATCATCGCCGAGCAGGTGACGCTCACCGCCGGGATGATGCCCGGGCTGGACCTCGGGCCCGACCCGATCCTGACCCTCGGCAACGGCGTCGTCCTCGGGCGCGGCAGCCATGTCGTCGCCGACGCGCCGGTGACCATCGGCGCGGACACCTTCTGCGGGCCGTACGTCTACATCACCTCGACCAACCACAGTTACGACGACCCCCACGAGCCCGTCGGCAGGCAGTGGCCGCGCTCCGAACCGGTGGAGATAGGTCCCGGCTGCTGGCTCGGCACCGGCGCGGTGATCCTCCCCGGCGCCCGGCTCGGACGCAATGTGGTGGTCGCCGCGGGCGCCGTCGTACGCGGCGAGGTGCCCGACCACGCGGTGGTGGCCGGGGCGCCGGCCCGTGTCGTACGGCGCTGGGACGCCGAGAGCGGCTGGCAGCCCCCGCTGCGTACGCCCGCCCCCGTACCCGTCCCCGAAGGGATCACGCCGCAGCAACTGGTCGCGCTGGCCGAGCTGGACGACGCCTGATCAGCCGGCCGCCAGCAGCACCGTGCCGACCAGTGCCAGTCCCGCCCCGGCGGCCTGCACCGCGCGCAGCCGCTCCTTGAGGACGCCTCGCGCGGCGAGCGCCGTCACCACCGGGTAGAGGCTGGCGAGCACGGCGGCGACGGTGACCGGACCGTTCTGCGCGGCGATCGCGTACGTCCCGTTGGCCGCGACGTCCGCCAGCCCGACGAACGCCAGCGCGGGCAGCGACGCCCACACCACCCGCATCCCGCCGTCCTCCGGCAGGGCCCGCCCGCCCCGCTTCACCGAGACGCACAGCGCCGCCCCGCCGACCGCGACATTGGTGACGCGCTGCACGAACAGCGCGAGGAACAGCCCGGTGAGAGTGGTGGACGCCTCGGCGATCAGGGCCATCACCGAGCCGAACCCGAACGCGGCGACCAGCGTCAGCAGCACCGCCTGCCGCTGCACCGGCGCCCCGCGCAGCTCCGGTCCGCCCGCCAGGACGACGCCCACGACCGCCACCCCGATGCCCGCGAACTGGAGGAGTCCCGGCCGGTCGCCGACCAGCAGACCCACCGACACGGGGACGAGGACACCGAGCGAGCCGAGGGGCGAGACCACGCCCATCGGGCCGAGGGCGAGGGCCTTGTAGAAGGCGAGCATGGCCGCCGGCCCCACGGCCCCGGCCGCCACCGCGTACCAGAGCCCGGGTCCCGCCTCGCTCCAGCCGCCGGTCGCGACCACGATGGCGCCCAGGACGGCGACCGCGATGACCTGCGAGGCGACGACCACCGTCAGCGCGGGCGTGCGCCGTGAGAGCAGCCCGCCGCCGAAGTCGGCCAGCCCCCACAGGACGCTGGTGGCCAGGGCGAACAGTGCTGTCATGGCTTCCTCGCAGTACAGTGCGGTGAACGTTGGGGTGCAGCACACCGTAGTGCAACTCATTGAACTATGTCATTCAAAATATTGGACGGAATGTGTCGGACCTGGACCAGCTCACGCAGTCGCTCGCCCGCAACCTCAAGCGCTGGCGCGGCGAGCGGGGCTTCACCCTCGACGCCCTCGCCGCCCGCGCGGGCGTCAGCCGGGGCATGATCATCCAGATCGAGCAGGCCCGTACGAACCCCAGCGTCGGCACCACCGTCAAGCTCGCCGACGCGCTGGGCGTCTCCATCACCACCCTCCTCGACTACGAGCAGGGCCCGCACGTCCGCCTCGTACCGCAGGAGCAGGCGGTACGGATGTGGTCCACCGACAAGGGCAGCAGCACCACCCTCCTCGTCGGCGCCGAGGCCCGCGGCCCCCTCGAACTGTGGGCCTGGACGCTGATGCCCGGCGACGTCAGCGCTTCCGACCCGCACCCTGACGGCACCACCGAGCTGCTCCACGTCACCGCGGGAGAGCTCACCCTCGTCGTGGACGGGGTGGACCACCGAGTACCGGCCGGAACCTCCGCCGTCTTCGAGTCCAACGTCCCGCACGCCTACCGCAACGACGGCGAGGAGACGGTCGAGATGACCATGGCCGTCTCCATCCCGCCCGTACGCTGAGACGGCCAACCGGCCCCGGGGCGAGCGCTGTTGGCGTGACGCACATGCGCGCACCGATCGGAGACTTCGGCCACGCCCGACCCCTCCCCGACTGCCTCGACCGGCTCACCGCACCCGTCGCCGACGCGGTACGGGCCTGGCGGGGGACCGTGCCCGCCGATCAGCTGCTGTACGTCGACACCGACCCCGCGATCGCCGACACGGCCGTCTTCGTCGAGCACCACGGGCGCGACCTGCTGGACACATCCGCCGACTGCGTGGTGGTGGCGGGCAAGCGCGGCGGCGAGACGTCGCTCGCGGCGTGCGTCGTCCTCTCCAGCACCCGCGTCGACGTCAACGGTGCCGTACGCAGGCAACTCGGCGCCCGGAAGGCGTCCTTCGCGCCCATGGACACGGCGACCGGCGAGACCGGCATGGAGTACGGAGGGATCACCCCCATCAGGCTGCCCGCCCACTGGCCGCTGCTCGTGGACGCCGCGGTCGTCGACACCGAGTGGGTCCTCATCGGCAGCGGCCGGCGCAGGGGCAAGCTCATCGTGCCCGGCAAGACCTTCGCGGAACTGCCGGGCGCGGTCGTCCTCGACGGACTCGGGGTCAGCGCGGGCTGAGCAGCGGGATCTCGATCGCGGGGCAGCGGTCCATCACCATGTCGAGCCCGGCCGCCCGGGTCCGCTCGTACGCCGCCTCGTCGATCACCCCGAGCTGGAACCACACCGCCTTGGCACCCTTCGCCACCGCCTCGTCCGCGACGGCCCCCGCCAGGTCGCTGTTGACGAACACGTCCACGACGTCCACCGGGAACGGGATCTCCGCGAGCGAGGCGTACCCCTGCTCCCCGTGGACCGTCTCCGCCTTCGGGTGCACCGGCACGACGCGCTTGCCGAACCGCTGGAGGACGGCGGCGACGCCGTAGGCGGCGCGGGACCGGTTGGTGGACAGCCCCACCACCGCCCAGGTGTCACCGGACTCGGTGAGGATCCTGCGGATGGTGTCCGCTTCCGGCGTCTCGCTCGGCACGTCTGCCTCCTGCGCGTGAGGTCGTCGTCTCTTACCCCGCCACGGTACGCATAGGGTGGCGGGATGCAGGAGCAGTACCGGACGGTCGCCCACGAGGGCGTGCACGAGACCGAGATCAACCGATCGCGCTTCATCTGCGCCCTCGCGCCCGCCGCGACCGAGCAGGAGGCGCAGGAGTTCGTCGCACGCGTCCGCAGGGAGCACCCGACCGCCACCCACAACTGCTTCGCGTACGTCATCGGCGCCGACGCCGCCGTGCAGAAGGCGAGCGACGACGGCGAGCCGGGCGGCACGGCCGGTGTTCCCATGCTGCAGATGCTCATGCGCCGCGAGGTCCGGTACGTCGCCGCCGTCGTCACCCGCTACTACGGCGGCGTGAAACTCGGCGCGGGCGGGCTCATTCGCGCCTACGGCGGTGTGGTGGGCGAGGCGCTCGACGCGCTCGGCACCCTGACCCGGCAGCGCTTCCGCCTGGCCACCGTCACCGTCGACCACCAGCGGGCCGGGAAGCTGGAGAACGACCTGCGGGCGACCGGCCGCGCCGTGCGCGACGTGCGGTACGCCGAGGCCGTCACCATCGAGGTCGGCCTGCCGGACGCCGACGTCGACACCTTCCGCGCCTGGCTCGCGGACGCGACGGCCGGGACCGCCTCGCTGGAGTTGGGCGGCGAGGCGTACGGCGACGCGAACCCCGCGAAGTGAGCACCTTGACACGCGCCTGACGACGTTCTATGCACATTTTTGAGGACGTCAGTGAGGTGAGAACCGTGGCGGGCCGGGACCACTACGCCGTACTCGGGGTGGAGCCGATGGCTTCGGCCGACCAGATCGCCTCCGCCTACCGCAGGCGGGTGCGCGCCCTGCACCCCGACGCCCACCCCGACCGCACCGACCGGGACGACGCCGAGCGGTCGGCCGCCCGGGAGCAGTTCGACGACGTGGTGGCGGCCTACGGAACCCTGCGCGATCCGGCCCGGCGTGCCGCGTACGACGAAGCCCGGCGGGCGCGCCGGGGCCGCGCCGTGCGGCGCGTGCCGGCCGAGGACCTGCTGTGGGCCGGGCCGACCCGGGTGGAACCGGTGGACGCGACGGCGCGGCGCCGCACGGTCCTGGACCTCCTGTGGGAGTGGACGGTGAGCTGAGGAGACGGCGATGGCACGCGCAGTGGGTATCGACCTCGGTACCACGAACTCGGTGGTCAGCGTTCTGGAGGGCGGCGAGCCGACGGTGATCACCAACACGGAGGGCGCCCGCACCACCCCCTCCGTGGTCGGCTTCGCGAAGAACGGGGACGTCCTGGTCGGTGAGGTCGCCAAGCGGCAGGCCGTGACCAACGTCGACCGCACGGTGCGGTCCGTGAAGCGGCACATGGGCGAGGCGGACTGGCGCTTCCCCGAACAGGGCGACATCGACGGCAAGCGGTACACGGCCCAGGAGATCTCCGCGCGGGTGCTGCAGAAGCTCAAGCGGGACGCGGAGGGCTACCTCGGCGAGGACGTGAAGGACGCCGTCATCACGGTGCCGGCGTACTTCAACGACTCCCAGCGCACGGCCACCAAGGAGGCGGGTGAGATCGCCGGCCTCAACGTCCTGCGCATCGTCAACGAGCCGACGGCCGCCGCCCTCGCGTACGGCCTGGACAAGGAGAGCGACCAGACCATCCTGGTCTTCGACCTCGGTGGCGGCACCTTCGACGTCTCGCTGCTGGAGATCGGCGACGGCGTCGTCGAGGTCAAGGCGACCAACGGCGATACGCACCTGGGCGGCGACGACTGGGACCAGCGGGTCGTCGACCACCTGACGCAGCGGTTCAAGAGCGCGTACGGCATCGATCTGACCAAGGACAAGATGGCCACGCAGCGCCTCCGGGAAGCCGCCGAGAAGGCCAAGATCGAGCTGTCGGCGACGACCGAGACCACGATCAGCCTGCCGTACCTGAGCGCGTCGGCCGAGGGGCCGCTGCACCTGGACGAGAAGCTCAGCCGCGCCCAGTTCCAGCAGCTGACGGCCGACCTGCTGGAGCGCTGCAAGACGCCGTTCCACAACGCCGTCAAGGACGCCGGCATCAAGGTGTCCGACATCAACCACGTCATCCTGGTCGGCGGCTCGACCCGTATGCCGGCGGTCACCGAACTCGTCCGCGAACTGACCGGCAAGGATCCGCACAAGGGTGTGAACCCGGACGAGGTCGTCGCCATCGGCGCCTCGCTCCAGGCCGGTGTCCTCAAGGGTGAGGTCAAGGACGTCCTGCTCCTCGACGTGACCCCGCTGTCCCTCGGTATCGAGACCAAGGGCGGCATCATGACCAAGCTGATCGAGCGCAACAC